>JBEPUU010000046.1:0-8394 GCA_041691355.1 bacterium
GCATAAGACCTGATTCGACATACACAGGGATAAGATTTTTACCTATAGCTTTTGCGATGAGAAAGGCAGCAACAGTCGAATCAACTCCACCCGAAACTGCACAGATAACCTGTTGAGAACCGACAGTTTCTTTAATATCAGCAATAATTTTTTTCGGATCTAGCGATAATGGTTCAAGTTTTTCCTGACACAATGTCGCAAAATTTTGTAAAATATCCAAGCCGTATGACGTATGATACGCTTCAGGATGGAATTGAATACCAAACAATTTTTCATTAGCATTTTCGACTACTGAGTATTTGACCGTTTTTGTCTCTGCAAGGGTTTCAAATCCTTTTGGTAACGTCATCACAGAATCTCCATGTGAAACAATAACTGAAAATGATTTTTTAGGAAGTGTCCCAAAGATAGCTGAAGTTTTACTTTTAGTGTTCAATACTATTATCTCTGGTCCATATTCTTTGGTCGCATTTTTGACTGTTCCTCCAAGCAGTTTTGCCATTACTTGCCATCCATAGCAAATGCCAAGAATTGGGATTCCAAGTTTTAAAATTTCTTTACTGACAGTCGGAGCGTCTTTGTCATACACAGAGGATGGACCGCCAGATAAGATAATGCCATTAGGTTTGTGCTTGTGTATTTGTTCTAATGCATCTTCAGGGTTAACGTAGGCTGTTTGAGAGCCAATTTGCCGCATGCGCCTGCCGATGAGGTGAGCAGTCTGCGAACCAAAGTCGACAATGAGGATCATTAGTTATTATTATACCTGGTGAAATGATTTTTCGTCAATGCTTTTTTATTAATTAGCAGTTAATGTGAAGTTGGTAAGCCTGAAAGTTGCAGGAGTATTGTTCGTTGACACAAGTTCCCAACCATAATCTACCTGAGCCAATGTAGCATTAGATAGTACACCATTTGAAGACATCCAACTGAAGAAATCAAGAATATTTATATTTCCTGAAGTAACATTTGCATTGTCTACGAACGCTATATAGCCGCCGCTTTTCCATACAGTGTAGGTCTGCCCTCCAAGTGATGCGGTTCCAACTTTAGAACCAGATGGAGATTGACCGTGGTTCTCTGTCCAAATCATAATTTCATTAGCGTTACCGGCAGTCCAGATATCGTATGCGGCTTCCCAGATACCTACATTTGGACTCGATTCAGCAAAGGTACTTGTAAGGGTCTTAAAGGAACTGACCGGTTTATTACTAAAGTCCTGGTGGACGTTTGGATAGGTCTTTACAGCGCCATCATTGGCGTTATTGTTCATCGTTGCAGTTACGAACCAATTGCCTGAATCACAAATACTCATTGTTTGAGAAAGTTGATATTTTGATGCATTCCAGGTGTCATTGGTAATGTAGAAATTACCGATTGTGATACCATCCTGTGGGTTTCCTGGATTCATTGGAAGGATATGAGAAGGGTTTGTGCATGATCCACTTGTGACAGGAGCTAGAGCTGAAGTTGGATTTGGTTTTGCTGTTGGTTGTCCGGCAACAGGTTTTGCTGTTGGATTTGTTGCACCATTGGATGGAGAAGATGATACCGGTGGAACAGTACTTACTGATTGAGAAGGTGCGTTGGATGGTTGAGATGGATTTGGTGTAACAGTTGGTGTGCCTGTGCCACCACATGGGTTGATCCCGATCAACTGCAATAATTTTAAGATCAACTGTAATAGGAACTTGAAGAGTTGACTAAGGAATCCACCTTTGTGATGGTGATGTTTGTGATGTTTGTGGCCATGTGCACTAATAGTTGTTCCTCCATTATCAACCGAGAGACTTGCTGTTTGATTTTGACTAGGACAAGGAAGTACAGTTCCAGGATTACCAATTGCGATTGGACTACCGGATGGAGAATTACTTACGACAGGACTACCACTTATGCCTGGACTGACTTCAGTACTGGGTGCTGTAGAAGGGTTTGATCCACCACCGTCACCAATGCTTGGTGCAGCACCGGTTGGAGCAGTTGGGGGAATAGTAGCACATGGTGGTTTGCCAGTTCCTCCAACACAGAAAAGAGTAGGGGTGATGAGAGGATTCTTAGGGGTGGGAGTTAGAACTGCTTTTGTGGTTGTGCCGACAGCTGCTTGTGCATTAATTCGTCCGTTTATCCAATCCGATCCTGTGCCGCTAATTTTGTCTGCTGTTGAATAGAGCCTATTGATAAGTGCTTGTGGAGTTGTTCCAAATGAGGTTGATGCTACAAGTGCTGCAATACCAGAAACGATAGGTGTTGCCATTGACGTTCCTGAAAGATAATAATACGGCGATGAAGTACTATATCCAAATGGCGCAATCTGAAATGAATGCGTTGGTCCTGTCGAAAGAATATTGTCGCCTGGTGCTGCTATTTGCACCCAGTTACCAAAATTGGAATAACTCGCTTTTGCATCAGTGTTAGTTGTTGCAGCGACTGAGACTACTCCTGTTGCGGCGGCAGGATAATTAAGTTCGCTGACTCCGTCATTTCCAGCAGCTGCGACGACAATTGCACCTTTACTTAGAGCGTAGCTGACAGCTTGATTATACATTGGTGAGCTTTGAGATTCAGTCGTTCCAAGACTCATACTGATAACTTTTGCTCCATTGTCAGCAGCCCATGTAATACCAGCGGTTGCTTCAGAAGTTGTTCCAGAACCTGAATCATCAAGTACTTTGCCGATAAGAAGTTGGCAGCCAGGACATGTTCCTGCAATACCGACACCATTGTTGGTATCAGCAGCAACTATTCCTGCCACATGGGTTCCATGACCGTTTCCATCTTCAACAGTGCTTGCTCCCGAAACAAACGATTTTTGTAAGACTACTTTTCCAGCAAGATCAGGTTGATTGAGATTGATTCCGGTATCAAGAATTGCTACCTTAACACCATTTCCTTCGGTCACACTCCATGCATCTTCAACATGGATATCTGCGTTTGCTTTTCCTGCATGTCCAAGGATAGCTTGGCCTGTATTCTTAAATGCATACTGTAAATTAAATTTTGGATCATTTGGTACTAGGAAAGCATGAGTTGTATAATCTCGTTGTCCCTGTTCAACAAAAGGATCATTTTTAAGTTTTTGTAAAAATGCATCTTCTTGACCCTTTGGTACTTTGATAACTGTCTGGTTGATTCCCTCAATGGTTTTGCTAATAGCGAGATGATATTGGCGCAAATCCCGATTGATTTGGGCAGCTGTATATTGAGGTTTGAATTTTACAATGATTTGTCCTGATATAGCCTTATCTTTAACAGGCGGTAGCACTCTTCCTTCTTTTAGTTGAGAAGTAGGCGCAGAGGGGGAAGACGTTTCGTTGGTATCTTGAGTTGCACTAAAAATTATATATGTAAGTCCAACAACAGTGACAATTCCAAGAACGATGAGCAGAAATTTATTTGACATATACCACCTATATTAACAGTAATGAAAAACATGAGTTATTGTCAAGCAGCTAATAAGGGAATTATTTAGCTGGGTATATAAGGTAAAGGATTTCTTATTGGATGGAAACTGACAATAATTGCTCTTTGAGGTAAGTCAGTACGATGTGGTAGTTCATCAGGCCCACTTAAAGTTTCTGTTTTGATACGCCAGGGCTCTGGAGGATAGCCAGGGTAAAGGGCTCGAGAATTAATATGTCTACTCGTAACATTTCGAGTATTTGCCCTATTGATACCGTTTATACTTGGGTCAATAACTGCGAGATAACTGTCAGAATAAAGATCGACTGTGTGACCAATCTTGATAATAGCAAGATCACCTTCTTCTATTGCCTCAAGATGTTCGCTCATATCATCCCGAAACGTTTTTGTTGTTTCTCCGGTAGATTTAATAGATTTTACTGTCGGCGGCAGCCATTGTTCATTAGTTATATACAGACCAATTCCCACAGGTTCTCGCTCATTGTGAACAAGCCACCAATCTTTTTCTTTCTTTCCTGTCACATAAATTTCTCCTGTCGTGAGCGCCTTGTTAAGACGTTGCCCTATAAGTGAAGGTCCTTGTCCTGCCAATACTCGAAATACTCCTCCTTTATTTTTATCCAAAGGAATACTAACATAGGAATGATTCAAAAAAGGGACTTCTACTGTGTCAACTTTTTCATCCTTCAAGGCCTCTTTGAGAGTTTCGTCTATTTCTACAGGAAATTCTCCTCCCCGCTGTGCGAGATGGCTTCTCGTTGAACTCCATAAGTCAGGATGTTCATAACAGGATGGAGGATTTTCACGACGGATTCTACCTACATCAACAGAAACCTCCAGCATACTACGCGGTTCAACAGTATATGAACGCGTTAAATGTACGTCACGACCAATCCATACTCCTGTGCGTGTTTCATTAAGAATATTCATAATATAAGAATCGTAGTATTCTATCAAAAAAACTACAAAAATGTACCTTTATTGTTGTTTTTAATCTTTATGGGTGGTATTGTATCTATATGGCAAATAAAGCGTGTACGCATAAAGATCAAATAAAAGATTTCCCGAAGCATGATATTACAGTCTGTGAAGAGTGCATCAAGATAGGAGACGATTGGGTAAATTTGCGCTAATGCCTGACCTGCGGACACGTTGGCTGCTGTGATGACTCAAAGAACAAACACGCCACCAAACACTTCCACGTAACAAAGCATCCAATTATGATTTACTACCCACGAGTAGTGAAGATCAAGATCCTGAACGTATTGCTTATGCACGAGGAGTACAATATCTGTTAATGCCAGAAGAACGACTTGGATTCAGTCAGGATGAATTAGAGTTTGCTAAGGAAATGGCTAAAAAAATAAAAAGAGGTGAAAGATTTACCTCACAATAATTGCTTCTCTCTCTGGGCCTGTTGAGATGAGTGAGGCTTTAACTCCTACGAGGTTTTCGAGTTCTTTTATGTAGTTTTGTGCTTCTTTTGGAAGACTCTCAAATGTTGTGACGCCTTTGGTTGATTGATTCCATCCAGGGACTGTCTTGTAGACAGGTTTTATTTTCGTGAGAAATACAGCATCACCATCATAATATCTGACTGCTTTGCCACGATATGTGTAGCCAGTGCAGATCTTTATTTTTTTGAATGTATCCAAAACATCCAATTTCGTAATAGCCATACTTGTATATCCATTAAGTTCACATGCAAATTTCACCAATTCCGCATCAAACCATCCGCATCTCCGTGCTCTTCCTGTTGTTGTCCCAAATTCAGCTCCTTCTTTTCTCAAATCCTCTCCATCTTTATCAAAAAGTTCAGTTGGAAATGGACCCTCTCCAACTCGTGTTGTATACGCTTTCACAACGCCAAGAACGTCTGAAATTCCTTGCACGGGAACACTTGCTCCTGCATTGATGCCGCCTGTCAGAACAGTTGAGGCAGTGACGAATGGATAGGTACCCCAATCATTATCAAGAAAAACTCCTTGTGCGCCTTCAAAAAGGATGTGTTCGTTTTGTTTGGTTGCTTTCAAAAGAACGGGATGTGGCTCTTTGATATAGGGTTTGATTTTGGCAAATGCTTTGAGTAGTGATTTTTCAATCTCACTTTGTTTGAACGGTTTTTCTCCAAATGTTTTGAGAATCGGATTTTTTATTTTCAACTGCATTGCCAATTTTTCAGAAAATTGTTCAGGTACTAGTAAATCAAAAATCCGTATACCATCATGCGTTATTTTATCTGCATAGACAGGACTGATTCCTCGTCCGGTTGTCCCAATTTTATTTTTCCCTTTTGCTTTTTCATATAATCCGTCCAACAGTTTGTGATACGGCATAATGATATGACATCGAGGAGAGATCAGAAGTCTTCCCTTGACCTTGATTCCAGCTTTTTCAAGCATCTCAATCTCTTCCGCAAGAACTTCAAGATCAAGAACCGTACCATTGGTGATGCAAGCTGTAGCTTTTGAAAAAATTCCAGAAGGGACAAGATGAAGGGGGAATGTGCCGTACTTATTGATGACTGTGTGGCCTGCGTTATTGCCTCCGTGGAAGCGAACTACGTAGTCTGCCTTAGCAGACAGGGAATCGATAATTTTTCCTTTCCCTTCGTCACCCCATTGTGAACCAATGATAAGAGTGGCACGCATAACGCGTTTTTTATTATAGAGAGTGCACTTGAAGAAGGCAAGGGGAGAAAATAAAGATTGTTATTGTTGAGTTATCTGGTATACTTATCGATTCTATGAAAGAAGGAATTACTAGATTAACAAAAAAAGCAGTTAGGAGCGCTGATGATTATTTTCAAAGAAAAGATACACTATTGGCTAGAGGACTTCATCGTGCAGTTCCTTTAGAAGGGGCAGAATATGCAGATAGCTGGCAAAAGGCAGCATTTGAAAGATCTGCTGCATCTGTCCTCCTATTGTATTCATTACCAGGTCAAGTTTCATTGGCAGCTGCAATAGAAGTAGAAGGAATAAAAAAAGAAAAGAAGCTTGTTCCCGTATTTTATCGAGCAACCCGAATTGGTAAAGATGGGAAAGAGTTCAAAGTATGGAAATACAAAACTCTTAAAAGAGGTTCAGATCAAAAGGAAAAAGAAAATATAGCAAATAATCTTAGGGCAGGAAAAGGACCTGATCCAAGGACGACAGGAGCAGTAAGTGAATGGGCGCGTAATTGGAAAGCTGATGAGAGTCCTCAATTGGCGCAAGTTGTTTTTGGACAGAAAATGCGACTTTTTGGCATTCGACCACCCGAACCAAAACAACTGAAAGAAATAGAAGAAAATGTCCCAGGAGGAAAAGAATTTTCTCGAAAAGTAAAATGTTTCAGAACAGGACTTGTCAATCCAGTTTTTGTCTTTGGAAAAGATGATGGTGGGCACGAGGAACAAGTAGCTATTGCTAATCGTTTTTCGGACGAGGAAACATTAGGAGGAGATTTATTTATTGCTTGGAGGCTTGGAGTGCAACATCTTCTAAGAGAAGATACTGATGAATCCGAAGCAATATAGCATGATATGCTACTTTTGTATATGCAAAAACCTTCTCAACCTCTTCGTACACAGAATTGTCCCGTTTGCAAAGAGCCAATGGGGGATATGCCGGGGAGTCGGGATGCGGTTTGCCATAACTGCGGTTTCAAAGATCCGTGTTGTGAGTGAAACTTAAAACTTCATTACATTACTTCTTCAATTGCCTCGTCAGCTGAGAATAACAAATTTGGTGTATATGTCGCATACGCTCTATCTTGCTCGGCTCGTCGTAATAAAAATTGAGTAACAGGGTGAGTAATGCTATAGCCCAATCCCATTGCTATCCGGACAATGGTAGTATCTTTAGGAATGGATTTCTCTGTTATTGTATCCCATAATACTACTTTAGGCATTTTTATCTTTCGGGCTAGTGTTCCTTGTAAAATTCCATGTTCTTTTTGCGTCATCATATATTTTACCATTTTTCCAAGAGATGCTTCATTTTGAAGCTTTTCCATAAGCTCCGTGTCCTCAATTGTTAACGGATAATCACCCAGATGTTGTAAATGTTCTTTAAAAAGATATTGTTGTGTCAGTACTCCTTCAAACATCTCTTCTGGAATTGGATCTTCAGATTTTTGTGCTTTTAAGCTAATGACTTTTGCAAGTGCACTCTCTGGAGTAAGCTGTAGCCAAGAGATCAAATTATCAATTCTGCCTGCAGGAGGTGAGAGTTGGGTATTTTCCATACTCTCTATAGTTTTTCCAGAACAGTACAATTTTTTTCCCAATTCTTGTCGTGTTGTACCTTTAAGAACACGAAGGTATTTTACTAGTTGTCCCAGTGTGCATTCTTGCAGTTCAGTAAGTGTCATTGGTTCATCACTCGTTCTTTTTAGGCGTATTAATTGCGCAGGCATAGTTTCAGGATCTATCTTAGAGGTATCAATAATTTTTTCCAAAATGGTATGTATTGGAGGTTTTCTATCGAACTCATAGTCCATTTGACGTGCGGTTGAAATGCCAGTTTTTTTTGCAAATTCAGTAATTGATGCAAGCTCTGATAATCGGAGTAGCTTTATTGTCTTACCGATTGTCATTTCGCTGTTGTTGAGTATACTCATTATTTGTTCTTCTTCTACGTGGTTTCTCAATTCTCTTAATTCGCGTATTTCTACTGCGTCAGGATCAGAATAATCTTTTGCTACTAAATATACCATATGTAAATCTAACGTTCTTCTACCTCTCTCGAACGCTTGAAGAGTATCAGTATTTACGTTCATACTTTCACCAAACTCCTGAGAGGGTATTTCATCTTTCGTTGCGGTAGTTCTTACTTTACGCACTAATCTTCCGGCGTTTCTTCTCATTTCAGGTATCAGTTTTGCTCTATTCATTTGTCTTTCTCGAACGGCAATCATTCTTCCAGCGGCAAAAACTTCCCGTTCTCTTGGACGGGAGTGTAATTGTGTTTGGCTTTCAAGATGTCGACC
>JBEPUU010000047.1:0-8321 GCA_041691355.1 bacterium
TTTGCTCCATTTTGATATATTGACAAACCGTACGTTCGTACGATATATTTATCGTACATTCGTACGGTATGAACAGAACATATATAAAAGACGCGATTGTAATATTGAGAAAGTTTTATCGGCTGGAGAAGCGATTGCCAACCTATGCTGAATTCTGTGAACTTTTCCATTTTTCATCAAAAGGATCAGTACAATATCTAGTCGATCAACTTATCGAGGCAGGAATAATTGAGAAAGGAGATAAGGGTAAACTCCTTCCCAAGAAATTAATTCATATTCCGCATTTAGGCACGATCAAGGCAGGATATCCAATGCCTGCCTTTGAACAGCGGGATGATAGTATCGACGTGTATCAGTATATTCATGACACGACAGGGGATATCTATTTCCTGACTGTCTCAGGGGATTCAATGATAGATGCACTCATCGGAGACGGTGACAAGATCATTGTTGACCCCAATAGGGAAGCGCACAACGGAGATATCGTTGCCGCGATTGTTGATAATGAATGGACGGTCAAATATTTTTACAGAAGAAACGGCAAATTTGAATTAGTCCCAGCAAATAAAAAATATCCTATCATTTATCCAAGAGAGAGTTTGGAAATCGGCGGTGTAGTGATCAGTGTGATAAGGAAATATCACTAATGAATTTAAAAATCTATGAAACAATTGATGTCATTACCATCTATAAAAGACTCGGCGGCAAAACCGCTCCATATAAGATCCGATGGAACGGTCGTTCGTATCTCATTACGAAGGTCGGCTACCACCACAAGGTTCGCGAGGGTTATACAATCTATCATATCTTTCATGTTTGCTCCGATACCTTAGCCTTTCGTCTCAAACATAACTCTGATTCATTACAGTGGTTTCTAGAAGAAGTATCGGACGGCAATCCAGGATAAATTATAAACTGAATTTTAACTATTTCTATGACCGATGACGATACTCTTATCAACCACGACAAGCCTCGAATAATGCATATCGATTTGAACTCTTGCTTTGCAACAATTGAACAGCAGGCAAATCCTCTTCTTCGTGGCAAACCTCTTGTTGTTGCTGCGTATGGTACACCAAATGCCTTTATTCTTGCTCCATCGATCGAAGCAAAACGACTCGGCATCAAAATGGGTATGAAAGTGCGTGATGCGCAATTAATTTCCAGTCAAGTTGTGGTGCGTACTCCGGATCCGCCGAAGTATCGAGATGTTCATATTAAATTCAAAAAGATTTTTGAAGATTATTCTCCTGATGTTACACCCAAATCAATTGATGAGGCAATTATAGATTTCAGACCTGTCCATAATTTGCATCAGGATTTAATAAAGGTCGCCAAGGAAATAAAGCAACGCATGAAAGATGAAATAGGTGAGTGGATATTTTGTAGTGTGGGTATCGGTACCAATATGTTTCTTGCCAAATTGGCTGCTACGATAAAAAAGCCTGACGGACTTACACTTATTGATCACACAAATTTATTGGATACCTACAAACGCACGCCTCTTCTTGATTTGAATGGAATCAACGTTCGCTATCAGGCAAGACTTAACATCCATGGAATCTATACTCCATATGATTTTTTCAAAGCATCACAACAAACACTTCACAAAAACGTCTTTAGAAGTATTGTAGGCGCCAGGTGGTATGAGAAATTACGAGGATTTGAAGCAGATCAGAAAGAATTTGCAACCAAATCAATTGGCCATCAATATGCTCTCCACAAGCCCACAAATGATCCAAAAGAACTTTCACGACTTCTTATGAAACTCTGCGAAAAAATGGGTAGACGATTACGACACAAAGGATACATTGCTCATGGAATTCATCTAAGTTTTCGGTACAAAGATCATACATATTGGCACAGAGCACGTACAATGAACCGCGAATTGTATACAACCATTGAATTGTACCGTCATGCACAACTTATTTTTAATTCTCAACCTGATAAAAAAGCTGTCTCTCTCATGAGCGTTTCGTGTTATCAATTAACAATGCATAACGACATGCAACTCTCTATCTTTGGAGATGAAATTTCAAAGTCACATCACGTCTCTGATGCAGCGGATAAACTAAATGATATCTACGGTGAATTCACTGTCGTGCCTGGAATTATGATAAATATGGACAACACAATCCTCGACCGAATCGCATTTGGAGGAGTGAGAGAAATGGAAGGACTTACAACGAGTTTTGCAGGGTAGTTTATTTATATACTCCTTGTCTATGTGCGATTTTATGTATAATAACTATCTTCTTTTCTTCCTGGATTTCATATAATATGCGGTAAGGCCACGAACGCAATGAACGAATACCGTGTAATTCTCCTGTAAGTTTTTTCCCTTCTTTGGGGTTGTTTTCCAAATTTGTAAGTTTCTTGCGAACTTTTATTTGTTCAGGTTTTGAAAGATGGCCGTATTGCTTATGAGCGTCTTTTGAGAGGATAACCTTCATTTCAATGATTATTTTAAATCAGATAAGGCAATGAATTCTCCATTTTTTATCTGTTTTTTACTTTTTTTAATATCCTCTTTAATATGAGGTATAGTCAAAATTTCAGCCGTTTCTTCAAGCGACTCTAGTTCTTCAGCACTTACAAGAATTGCCTTTGGTTTACCATTTACTGTAATTGTTACTCGTTCCAACGTATTACTTACTTTGGAAACAAGCTCAGGAAGATTCGATCTTACATCTGATATAGACATTAAATCACTCATAGTTATAATGTACAACTTATTGTACATATTGTCAACAGATAAAATAATCTTTAATTATTTATCAAACATAGTGTCATATTGGAAGAAGTAAGAGAAATGGAAAATGCCGTAACAAATTTTTCGAATTAAAAGTTGCTAATTCTATCCCAGATTTCCTCATTATTAAGATTTTTTATAAGTGTCTTATACCATTCTGGCATAAAAGCATGAACATCCGAGAAATAAAAACAATAATACATTCTATAAATATCATTATATTTAAGAATACTTTCTCCATAATCATGTATAGAAAGATCAAGAAGAAATTTTATATGTTCTTGTGTATAATATTTCATTCCTTCAAAGAAAAAAATGCCTGCAGCATCCAATCTTTTATCACCAACAACGGCATGATAACTGATATCCAGTACCGCGGAAATTTCATTATTGTCATTAACTAATACTTGGTTTACAAAATAATCTGCGTGAACAAGAGATTTCTTATCAATAGTTAACTCTTTTTTAATAATATCAATCAATAAATGTATTTTTTTATTAAAATTAATAACATCTTCTACTAGCCGCTCTCCAGCAATAATAATTTTATAATTAAGCATTTTTATAAGAAATCCCGGCCATGCCGAGTAAGTAATTTGATACGGCGGGATTTGTAAAATATTTCCATACGGCAATTCAGGGAATTCAACAGTATTTAATGCCTTTATTGCTTCATAGTAGCTTTTTAGTAGTTTATATTTTTCTTTTTCTGCTAGTGTTGGAAATTTTTGCTCCATTAGAATACCTGATAATCTCTTTTCTATTGTGTAATATGTCGTATCAACTTTTCCAATTTCTTGTATTTGTGGAGTAGCAAAAGGTAAATTTTTAACCGAAATAAGCGTTTGTAATTTTTCTAAGCTTTGTAGATATTTTTCATCTGCATGATCATATATTTTTATAACAGTATCATTCGTATAGGTAAAAACATATCCTTCTCCACCTTTGCCTAATAGTATTGGATTCTTTACTTTTAATTCTCTAAGAACATTTTGAATTGTTTCGGGGATATGTTTATTATCCATGTCACTAAATTATAGCAGTTGCGTGGTAAATAGTTTTCAATCTAATATCCATAATCCTCAATCGGCTCGTTGCCGACTCGGACGCGGGGGAGTTTCATTATGTTGGAGATGCAATCATTTGTTCCGGGGTCTGTGCTCAGTGCTGCAATCATTCCCATTTGTTGGATTGTTTGAATTGCCAGATCGTTATATGAGCCGTAGGGATAGATAACAATATCATTTTTTATTCCAAGATTTTTCTGCAGATCTTGGTTGGCAGTCGTCACTTCTTGAATGATCTGATCCTGATCAATAAGTCCAAGTGCTGCATGCGTTGTTGTGTGGTTATAAATTCGTGCATATGGACTCGCTGCCATTTCTTTTAAATGATCCCATGTCATATAATCCGGCTGGTCGATAAGTCCTGTTGGTATCATGAAGTTGACAATCGCATGATACTTTTTGGCCATAAGAAAGCCATATGTATAATCATCAATATACCCATCATCAACCGTTATCACAACACTTTTTGGAGGAACTATGCCGTGATGTAAAATCGCATGAACAAGATCTTCAAGGGCTAGAAAATGATAGTGATTTTGTGAGAGATAGCTTATATGTTCTGCGAAAATGTTACTGTCTTCAGTCAATGGCTCATGTCCTAATTGGGATGCAATAGAAAGCGGTTCAATATGATGATACATGATAATTGGTATATTGAGACAATAATCCTGCGCCGAGCCAGAAGCGGCAATATCAGGGGTCGGACTCGTATCAACAGTAGTTGCTGAATCTGAAGAGGTATTTTCTGTCGCAGAAACAGTAGCGATTGAAGATGTAGAAGCTGTTGAGCTTACGAATTCATCAAGTTGTTGAAGTAGCGTAAAAGTAACTCCAGATGATGGTTGAGGCGTAACTGTAGGAAATAAAGTCGGTAACAAGGCTAGCGTAGGAGTGGTTGCTGATTCGGATGCAAGAATATTTTGTGCATAGGCATTTTGTGATACGCCATTAAAGAAGGGGATAAATAAAAATAATAAAAACAGCAGCGTTTTTTGTTTCATGTTGATTTGGCAATCTTATTGTAAATCTAAAGTAAGAAAATGACAAGAGCAAATTGTAGTAGTTCTTAATTAAAATTAAATGCTTGCAAAAAACTCTATAAATACAGTAGAGTTAACTATGTCATTATGTTTTCAGACAGCAATTTAGCTTCACTATTAGGCCTAGGCGGTTCAGTAACCGCTGCATGTTTGTTCTTACCACAAGTATGGGCATCTCACAGAACCAAAAAAACAAAGGAAATTGCATGGACATCTATACTGATTGGCTTAGTTAATGCAATTTTTTGGACTGGATATGGAATTTTGAAAAATGATCCATTTATTTATGTAACAAATTCTCTTTGTTTTGGTGGAGCTTTTCTTTTATTGCTTCTGAAAAAAAAGCATGGATGACGCACAAAGTATTGTTTCTTTGGAGTCTATATATTATACTTCATCGGTATGTTTGCAAAAAGAATACAAAATCTTCTACCATCTCCAACAATCGCAATTGATGTGAAGGCAAAAGCTTTTAAACGTCAAGGAATTCCTGTCATCAATTTAAGTGTTGGTGAACCTAATTTCCACACACCAGACAATATAAAAAAGGCAGCGCAAAAAGCAATCACTGACGGTCATACTTTTTATTCAGCACCAGAAGGAATTGTTGAACTTCGAGAGGCAATCGCCAAAAAATTAAAACACGACAATCATATCACGTATGATCCTGCACAAATTATTGTTGGTGTAGGAAGTAAACAATTACTCTACTGTGCATTTCAAGTGCTATGTGACAAGGGGGACGAAGTAATTATCCCACTTCCAACATGGAGTACATTTAGCGAGCAAGTTAAATTGGCAGATGCTACACCTGTTTTTATCACGATGAAACCACCTTTCAAACTTACAGCAAAAGAAGTAGAAAAGGCCATAACACCAAAGACAAAAATTATTCTTCTCAATAGTCCAGCAAATCCAACAGGTGCAATGATTGATCTTGAAGAGTTGAAAAAAATTGCAGATCTTGCTGTGAAAAAGAATATATTGGTGATGACAGATGAAATTTATGAAAAATTAACATACACACAAGAACATGTGTCAATTGCCTCGCTTAATGATCAGATAAAAGAACGTACAATAACTTTTAACGGCATGTCCAAATCATATGCAATGACAGGCTGGAGGATAGGATACGCTGCAGGACCTACTGAAATAATCTCAAATATGAAATCATTGCAGAGTCAACTTTTGTCGCATGCATCAACATTCTCACAAGTTGCCTCTGTTGAAGCACTTAATGGGGATCAAACATCTATTGAAAGAATGCATAAAGCATTTGCAAAAAGACGAGAATTTTGTATAAAAGAATTATCGAAGGTAAAAGAACTATCATTTACAGAACCTGAAGGAGCATTTTACTTATTTGTATCTATTGAA
Source organism: bacterium (assembly GCA_041691355.1). GTDB lineage: Bacteria > Patescibacteriota > Microgenomatia > Levybacterales > UBA12049 > JACDET01. Next base: position 6,237 of record JBEPUU010000047.1, read on the forward strand.
AAATTGCTGGGAAAGAAGTATCCTACATCATCTGCATGGGCAGAAGCGCTTTTGGAAAATGAAAAAGTCGCAGTTGTTCCAGGAGAAGCATTTCTCTATCCTGGATATATAAGAATAAGTTACGCAGCATCAGATGAAGATTTGAAAGAAGCAATGAAAAAAATACAAAAATTTATTGAAGATTCAAAATAATATGAAACGAAAAATTCCAGCAACAATGGCATCACAACATCCAGATCATGCAAAGGCACCGTATTGGCATCAGGATGCCTTTATTCCTGTGCAGCACGAGTCAGAAGAGACATACCTTGCATTTTCAGATCTTGGAATTGATGAATATAAATGGGATTGGGAAGGGAAATTGGTTGATGAGTCGGTAATGGAGAGACTTCTGAGTAATTATTATGACTATTTCAAAAAGAATCCTCTTGGAAAAGAAAAATTCCTTACATTCCGTTTGCCCAATCCAAAAGCTGAGACAGAATTCCGTCTTGCTCGTGCATTTATCAATTTATTAAGTGCCGCAGCTCTTACCAAAAAAGTAGGATTTCATTCACCACCACTTTTTGAAGTTATTTTACCAATGACGGAGACAGCCGAAGAAATGCTTGCAATCCAAACTGCTTTTAAAGAAATAAGTGATTTGAAAAATGAATTACTTCGATTTGATGCAACCACGATTGAAAATCTTGAGATAATTCCACTTTTTGAACAAGTTGATACTATTATTAATTCGGATGAAATTCTTAAAAAGTATGTTGCGATGTACAAAAAAGAATTTAAAAAAACGCCTGAATATCTTAGGCCATATACAGCTCGTTCAGATCCTGCATTAAATTCAGGAATGGTACCCACAGTTCTTGCTATCAAAATTGCGTTATCCAGATACAAAAAATTGGAAAAAACACTTGGCATTAAGATGTTCCCAATTATTGGGACTGCTATGTTGCCATTTAGAGGAGGCCTTAGACCCGATGATATTGAAAGTTTTGTTAATGAATATCAAGGTGTACAAACAGTTCTTATCCAAAGTGGTTTTCGCTACGATTTTCCTATAGATGTAGTAAAAAAAGGTATTCAAAAATTAATTAAATTATTGCCAACACACACTCCAAGAATTGTTGATCCAACTGATGAAAAAGTATTAATTAAAGTAATACCTGGATTTGAAAATGCCTATCGTGAAGTTATTGAAGAAATTGCACCACTTATTAATATGCTTTCAGGACAATTGCCCAAACGTCGAGAGCGCGTACAGCATATCGGTCTTTTCGGTTATTCACGAGGAATGGGAAAAGTAACACTACCACGAGCAATTGGATTTACAGCTGCTCTTTACTCAATTGGTGTTCCACCTGAATTTATTGGAACTGGTAGAGGACTCAAGCAACTTTCTAAAGAAGAAGTAAAAATTCTAAAAAAAACATATCTTAATTTCAAAAAAGATATTGTGATTGCAGGTCATTATCTCAATAAAGAAAGTCTTAAAAAGTTAAGTAAAAAATATCCTGTATTCAAACTTGTAGAAGAAGATGTCTTGATACTTGAAGAATTTTTTGGGGAAATATTTAGACCAAAAACTCTAGAAGAAAAAGAACATCACCTTTTGACAAGTAGAATTGTTGATGGATTGAATAAAAAAGAAAAACTAACCGACACTATCGTTCGAGCGGCACTTCTGAGAAAAAGCCTCGGATAGCTGAAGGATTATTTTGCTTGAATGCGCTACGAACTGATCTTCTTGTCTTGACATAAGATGAGCATTATAAAACGATAATGTAGTTGGTCAAGTTTTGAGGTTTTATTTTTCGAGAATTGTTCTTCCTACAAATGTAGCTTTGTCTCCTAGTTCTTCTTCTATTCGCAAAAGTTCATTGTATTTGGCAACACGTTCACTTCGTGAGAGAGAGCCTGTTTTGATTTGTCCTGCATTAAGACCCACTGCAAGATGAGCAATTGTTGTGTCTTCAGTTTCGCCGGATCTATGAGAGATAACCGTATTCCAGTTCGCTTTTTTAGCCGTAAGAATGGTCTCTATAGTTTCAGAAAGTGTTCCGATTTGGTTTAATTTGATAAGAATAGCAT
>JBEPUU010000048.1:0-8285 GCA_041691355.1 bacterium
ATTCTTTGGCTTGGAATTTTCGGCGAAGCATTAAGTAAAACGCGAGCAATACCGACAAATGGTTTAACATATTTGCAATTTATAACTCCTGGGATTCTAACTCAATCAGTTGTTTTTATTGCAATATTTTATGGACTATCAATTATTTGGGAACGAGATATGGGTGTACTTCAAAAATTTCTTGTTTCCCCCACTCCACGACTTGCACTTGTTTGGGGAAAGATGGCATCAGCAGGAGTGAGAGGTATCAGTCAAATTATTATTATTTTCCTCTTCTCGTTCCTATTAAATATCAAACTTAATTTTTCTCTTATTTCAATTGTCGGCACAATACTTCTTGTAATTCTGGGTGCAAGTTTTTTCACAGGACTTTCCATGATCATTGCATCGATTGTCAAAACTCGTGAACGCTTTATGGGAATCGGTCAAGTTATCACACTGCCACTTTTCTTCGCATCAAATGCCATTTATCCAATCGCAATTATGCCACCCTGGCTTCAATTCGTTGCAAATGTAAATCCTTTGAGTTATATGGTTGATGGTCTTCGCGCACTTCTCGTTGGAAATTCTCTCGCACAGTTACCGCTAGATCTTGGAATTCTAGTAGTTGCCACATTTCTAATTTCACTTCTCAGCGCCTATATGTATCCCAAAGTTTTGGTGTAGAAAGTTATTGAGGTTTTTAGAAAGAAAGATGAATGACTTTTTCCACGCATCATCTGCGGCTTCTTTATTGTATCTATTTTATTTGAGTCATTGAAATATGCATGTCCTGTATTGGGATAAACAACTGCTTTAAAAACGTCATACTAAAAATACAATTAATCTAACGTCGCAACTGTATTAACAGCAACTGCTTTAAAAGTGCCTTTCATTTCATATGTCATTCCTTTTTGTATAAAAACGCCGTCGCCTTTATACAAAGTTGTTTGTTGATCGTTAATTGCCAATTGTAATTCTCCATCAAAAACATGATATACACGATTAAAAGAAGCTTTCCCTTTTTCAAAATAATCTTCTACTTCAATAACATCAAGTGAGATATTATTCGAGGGGTTACTGATATCGTTAAATAATTTTGTATCTCTATCTTTATTTTTTATTGATGAGGAAGTTGATTTTCTTACTACAATGAACATATATTAGAAACACAAAATTAGAAACAATTATTTGAGTATTCCTCTTCTTCCTAGTTCTTCACGCAAATGATCAGGGGAAGAATAAAGTAATATCTTCATACCAACCTTTTCCGCAGGTGGAAGATTTATTTCTTTATCGTCGATAAAAAGTACTTCTTCAGCTCTTGCTCCAACTTTTTTAAGAGCGAGTTTATAAATTTCTATATTTGGTTTGCGTACGCCTACTTCATGCGAAAAAATTCCTCCGTGAAACCACTTGATGAATCCATATTTTTTATCTGTAGCAACTGCACGTTCCTTTATCTGATCAGAAAGAAAATAAACTTTATACTCTTTTCGCAATTCATCTAATATTTCTTTTGTTTCTTCAATAATTTCGTAAAAATCATTCCATTTCTGCTCAAGTTCATCAGTACTGTCTTTTATTTTCAAATTCTCTTTAAATTGATCCCAAAATTCATCTCGTGCAATTTTTCCTTCTCGATAGGCATTTCCGATGTCACTATAATTAAACAAATTATACACATCATCTACATTTTTGTGATGTTTTTCTGCTATATATTTCGCAACAATTCGTGTGCCATTAGTAAAAAGCACACCACCCAGATCGAATAAAATTACTTTTATCATAGTACAGAAAGTATACCATTTTTTGCAAGTCTAAATTGATATTGAAATTCCCAAAGCTTGTTGTGTATCTTTTCTAAACATATGGTATGTATCATAAACAGGTTTAATTGCCAATGCTTGTTCAGGTGTTATTTTCTCTTTTACAGTTTTCCACGATTTAGGAAAGTAGACTAAAGTTTGTTCTTCGTTAAATCTCTCATGTAACCTAACCGGGGCATAAATTTCAGGTTCTTCTGCAAAAATAATATTTTCATTAACTTCTTTTTCTGAAAGTTTAGCACCAGAGATTTCAATACCTAATTTTTCCAATAGTTTTGTAGAAACAACATCCGGTTTATTATCTCGTAATGCCTCATACACAAAAGGGATAGGATCCCTAAGATCTGGATCTGCTTGTGCACATTCATATATCCCTCTAACAGTTCTAACAGCAGTTATATAATTATCAGTCAAAGTGTCAGGAGATATATGCTTTGAAAAATTTTCTATCCATGAGGTAAGTGCACTAAGAGGTTCTCGCATTTCTACAAGAAGCTGTATCCTTTCACGTGGATACCGCGCTTCCAATAAGGCTTTTAGTGGGTCAAATTTCGCCTCATCAGGTTTATAAGGACCTAGTGTTTCTTTTATAAAAAATGCAGGTACCTCAGATGAAGAAGGTATAATAAACGGCTTATCTATCCCATGAGAAAGTCTCCTGTATATCGCCTTGAGTGGTTGATAGTGAGCTTCCATTCCCTGCTCGGCAAATGGACGAAGCTGAGCTGTAGTACCTGAACGACAAGGTGCAACAGCAAGATAAATCATAGGAGGTTGTTCTCTATCAAAATGAATACGCTCTACAACTTGTTCAAATGTTATACCTGGAACAGTCGCATAGGGGCTTTTTTCATGATGAGAAATTCCTGCTTCAATTCTAGACATCAAACTATTGTACAATACTATGTCAACTTATAGCTTTAGAATTGCTTAAGCTGTTGCGTGGAAAAGCCGTGCTATGAAATAGCCGATGAAGGCAGCAGAGAGCCCAATAATCACCATACGTATGCCACCTTTCCACCAACTTCCTACAAGACTCACGGCTTGATAGACACCAACTGCGAACAAAGTTATGGCGCTTATGATAACTGCAATTATAAGACCCGTACTCTGGGTAGCAAAAAAGAATGGCATAAGAGGAATAAGATGACCAATTGCGGTTGCAATCGTAACAATTACAGAACTTTTGAGAACTGCTTTTGTATTAACAGATGAAATTTTTAGTTCTTCAGACATCATAGTATCAACCCATAATTTCTTATCACTTGTAATTGTACTTACAATTTCCTCAAGAATTTTACCTTTAAAACCTTTATGCTCATAGATTCGTCTTACCTCTTCTTTTTCCATTTCGGGAAACTTATCTACTTCATCAATTTCTTTTTTCTTTTCACTTTCATAATAATCTCGCTGCGAAAGTGCCGATGTATATGCAACAGCCCCCATTGAAAATGATTCTGCAATTGTTGCAGCAAGAACGGTTGCGATAAGTATCTTTACATCGCTAGAGGCTGCCATCACACCGAGAATAATACCAAGTGCGTTAACAAGCCCATCTTGTCCACCTAAGATAACATCTCGCAGCGGATTTTCTTTTTTATGTTTTTCTTGTCGTTTGTGTTTACGAAATTCTGCTTTAGAAGGACGCCTATCAGACATTTTTTGCTCTGCCATATCAGAAAGTATACTCTCGGTATATAAAAGATTGGTAAGAAAATGTTTTACTGTATATTTTAAACTCGCATTCAGTTAAAATTAAGTCAGTAATGGTAGAGTACTTATACAGGATGAACAGAAGCGATTTATTATTTCAAACACTGCAAAAAGAAGCAAAAGATACACCAGACACCATACATAGTATTGAAACAGAAACTGATAGAAAGATAACCTATCAAGAGCTTTTTTTTGCACTTGCATCATTACAAACATTCTTTGGTAAAAAACCTCAAACAATAATACTTGCAGTTTCTGGAGGAATTGAAAATTCTGTACTATGGCTTGTGTCTTTGATCTTTGGACATCACCTCATTCCAATTTCACCAAACACTACCGAATTTGAATACCAACAAATTGAAACAAAAAAGAAGCCAACTTTTCTTATTGTAGAAAACACTACATGTATGCCACAATCTCATACAAAAAGACTTACTCTTTCCCAATGCCAATCCATTATCACACAAGGAATAAAAGAAAAATGCAGATTCAAAACTGATATCAAACAAATCGATGGAACTGTTTATTTAGAAACTTCAGGATCAACAGGCGCACCCAAAGGAATGGTATTGACTGCTTCACAGCTTATTATTACAGCAGATAATATGGTGAAAGGGCTTGAATTGACTAGTAATGATCGTTGTTTAACTCCGCTTCCTTTTTATCATGTTAATGCCCCAGTTGTTGGACTGCTGACATCTATACTTTCTGGAAGTAGTATTGTTATCGCCCCGAAATTCAGTGCAAGTCGTTTTTGGAGTTGGGTAGAAAAATATAATCCAACATGGATAAGTATTGTACCAACGATTCTTGCTATTCTTCTTAAAGATGCTAAACCTTCATTCCTTACTAACTCTACGATTCGTTTTTTCAGAACCGGCTCAGCACCTCTTCCCAAAACAGTTTTGATAGAATTTGAGAAGAAATTCGGATTTCCAGTTATTGAACAGTATGGCCTCTCAGAAGCAGGGTCAACGATATTTTCAAATCCATTACCACCGAAAAAACACAAACCAGGATCTGTAGGTTTCCCCCTAGGAATTGATGCAAAAATTATTGCTTCAGGTACAGGAGAAAAAGTAAAACAAGGGGAAATAGGTGAAATATGTGTTAAAGGCAAACAAGTTATTAGCCACTATGAAGAAGGCCGAGGTAAAAATTCTTTCAGAGACGGTTGGTTTATAACAGGCGATTTAGGATATGTTGACGAAGAAGGATATTTATTTCTTACGAGTAGAAAAAAAGATGTTATTATTAGAGGCAGTGAAAATATTATACCAAGAGAGATTGAAGAAGTAATTCTCACATATCCTGGAATCGTCGAAGTAGCTGTAGTCGGTCAACCTGATGCAGTCTTAGGAGAAAAAGTTGTCGCATTTTTGGTAACAGAAAATGAAGAAGAAACAAATCTAACCGATAATATCCTAACATTTGTAACAGCAAAATTAAGCCCTCAAAAAATTCCTGCTGATATATATATACTTGATGAACTACCAAAAAAAAGACTTAACAAAATTGACAAAAATGCACTCAAAAATTTACTCCCTTCAAATAATATGAAATAATAGAATTATGGAAACAGAACCAAACGAAGAGAAGAAATCGCATATCTATGAAGTAGATTTTTTGCGTGCCTTAACTGTATTTTCTGTTGTCGCAATTCATTCAATTGCTTCAACTTCCTATCTTTACTCAAGCTCATTTCTGGCAACGAGGTATACAGCACTCTTTATACATTTACTTCATTACAATCGTGAAATATTTGTTTTTGTCACAGCACTTGTGCTTACGTATGTTTATCATCAACGATCATTTTCAACAAAAAAATTCTGGGGTAAAAGATTGCTATTTATCTTTGTTCCGTATGTTTTGTGGTCGTTTATCTATGTCAAACTCAATAATCCCACATTGCCACTTGGCAGTTATCTTTCTCTTTCTGCGTATGACGTCCTCACGGGAAATGCGTCATATCAACTCTACTATATTTTACTGGCGCTGCAATATTATGCAATTTTCCCATTCTTTTTACGATTTATAAAAAAAATTGGCAAACATCCACTCACCGTATTATGTATAAGTTTTATCATTCAAGTCAGTATGATTTATATAGATTTTACGTATTTTCAAAAAGGGACATTTACAAATCTTCCGTTTATCAACCAATTTTTTTTACCCTATCAAGATAGATTATTTATAACATATCAATTTTTCTTTGTTTTTGGAGCAATAGTTGCATTGTATATAAATACGTCCTACCAGCTTATCCGAAAATATGGACCTTTTCTGATATGGCCTATTATCGTTGTCTTAAGTTGCTATGCTCTGTATTTTTTTCACCAATTAAATATAAAAGAACCTATGTCGTATGCTTTAACAGTGCTACAACCAAGTGTTATCATCTATAGTACTTGTATCATTCCTTTTTTTGCTTGGATTTCAACTGTTTGGGCTAAGAAAAAAAAGATGTTTGGATGTATAAAAGCAATTTCAGACGCATCTTTTGGGATATTTTTTGTTCATGTACTTATTCTAAATTACGTTATTCAAAAACTCGTTCCTATTCTACAACCTACAGTTCCAATAGTTGAAATAATGATTACTACTGTTATACTTACATTTACCTCGGCTCTGCTTTTATCGCACATATTACTATATATCCCTTTTTTGGGTTGGACAGTTGGACGAGGAAGAAAAAAAAGATGATATGGAAGAAATCATTTGTCCTCATTTGTGTTCTAATTCTTGGTCTTATTTTTTTCCCTGACTTCTCACCTCTTTTTCATCACAATACAATTTCAGTTATTAAATCAATACAAAATAACCTGCATAATACAACTCCTGTTTCGCATTTTAAGAATAATGCACAACAAAACCCAACTACAATCATCAACGAACCAATTTCAAGCACAGGATGCAAAACACCCTTATCATTTAAAGCAGGAACAAGTACATATGTTGAAATCACATCTGGTAAAACTAAACGAAGGCTTATCATATATGTACCCAAAACTTTTAAAAACACTACTCACCATGCTCTTATTGTGGCATTCCATGGATATTCGTCAGGTCCATTTGCAATGGAAAAAATCTCCCATTTTAACAAAGTTGCTGATAGTAATAATACCATTATTGTGTATCCTGAAGGAACAACGAGTTGGGTTGGCTTACGCGGATGGAACACAGGTATTCATCCATCAATCAGAGCAAATGATATTCTCTTTGTGAGTAATATGCTAAATGATGTGCAAAGTAATCTATGTGTAAATCCAAATCAAATATACGCAACAGGATTTTCAAATGGTGGCAGTCTTGTTGCTCAACTTGCATGCCAGATGTCAAATCGTATCGCCGCTTTTTCTTCAGTATCAGGCGCTTATGTTACAGCATTTAAAACGTGCCTTGCGCTTCGGCCGATACCAATCATTGAATTCCATGGTACAAAAGATACGATTGTGCCATATGTAGGACTGGAAGAAAAAAAAGAATTTGCTGCGTTAACCTGGGTAAATCGTTGGGCAAAAAAGGATACGTGCACGACGCAACCAACTATAATAAATGAAACTAAAAAAATTATAAAATATACATGGTCGGGTTGTAGTAGTAATTCTTCAATTATCCATTATAAAATAATAGGAGAAGGGCATTCCTGGCCGCATGTGCTTTTCAAACAAACTATCAATAATCACACTGAGGAGATGAACACAGCAAATGTAATATGGAATTTTTTCATGAAACATACATTACCAAAAAATAAAGAAAATCGACAAAATTATGGAAAATGAAATACGTAAAACTTACTTTCCTATTATACGTAAACACTATCCAAACTGTGCAGTTGATGATGTGCAGATTTTTGATAATGGATATGATCATTTTGTTTTGGTTGTTGATACTATTCATGCTTTCAGATTTCCAAGAACAAAGAATAATTGGAAAAAAGATCATATTGAAATTGAATTCTTCAAACAATTTGCATCTACATCTCCCATACGTGTTCAACAAATTTCTGGTCATAGAGACGAAGTAACGAAAATAAAATATCAGACATATGAGTTTTTACAAGGTATCCCATTTTCGAAAGAAATGGCAGCAAAATTGAAAGAAGAAGAATTACTTGGTATTGCAAAGGATTTAGGAAATTTTCTTTCACATGTACATACTTTCCCAATTAGTGAAGCAAAAAGGTTAAACATGGACTCAATATCGAGTGCTCAAGACTATGGACAATATTTTAAAGACATGTTAGAGCCTGACAAAAAATTATTATACCCATTGCTTACTCAAAAAGAATGGGAATGGATTGAACATAGGATTAATATTTTTTTCGATATGACACAGCATCATCCATTTCGCCTTACGGTAACTCATTCTGATTTTGTGTCCGATCATATTTTAATTAATGAGCAGACAAAAAAAGTAAGCGGAATTATTGATTTTTCACTAAGAATTGCAGATGCTGCAAATGATTTTAAAATGTTCGATCGATACGGAGAAAAATTCTTAAAAACTGTTTATGGAAATTATTTTCCTGTTGATAAACATTTTGACCAACGAAGAAAATTCTATGCCGGCGATTTCCTCGTCGGAAAACTTTATTTCTTACTAAAAACTAACTCTAGCAAAGCAAAACAAGAATATTACTTAAAAGAATTGAAAGAATATATTGTCAGGAATCCACTATAATTGAAAAATTTTTATCACTTATTATATGTGATAAATTCAGTGAGGGAAAGACTGTATACTTTGTCTATGAATTCTTTATTT
>JBEPUU010000049.1:0-8168 GCA_041691355.1 bacterium
GGATTCTCTTGATGGCCATCTATTCCATAGGCGATAAGCGAATTTGATAATTTTTCTTCTTTTGAAACAAATACCTTATTGCCGTTACAAAAAGCACCATTTCCTCTTTCTGCAGTGTATATTTCTTTAAAAAAAGGAAGCGCAATACCACCGGCAATTGGTGTTGCATCCTTGAGTAGACCTATCATGATTCCATATGTCGGTACACCATTCGCAAAATTACTTGTCCCATCAATCGGATCGACAACCCAGGTAAATTCTGATTTATTGTCAATAACTCCCGCTTCTTCATCGATAACACTATAGTCAGGATATTCTTTTTTTATCTTATCGACAATGAATTTGCCAATTTCAAGATCTGTCTTTGTGAGTACTTGGTTATTGTCATCACCCTTGGTGACACCTGTTACTTTTCCAAAGTTTTCATTGGCAATTATTGAGGCTTCTTTTAAAATAGCTGTTATAAAATCTGAATAGTTCATACAGTCTCCACACCAAATGTTTCTAGCGTTCCTCTGCAGTATTTCATAATCATATCACATGATTCTCGTAATACTTTCTCAACCTCATCTGGCGTTATATCAAAGATGCCATCAACATTGATATACAGATTTTTTGTCGATTCTTGCACTGCGGTTCTTTGCGAATCTCGAAAATTAAAATCAATATTGTAGCCTCCTTTTTGATCAAAATATGCAAGCTCGGTCTCTTTATATTTCGTTGGTTCCGAATCACCCAAAAGTAAAATTTCTTCATCAGTTTTGGCAAAACGAAGTTCTGTTGGAAATCTAATGGCATCTAAATCAAATGCGCCAACTGAAATATGATGCTTCATCACAACGAGATTATATGCATCAACGCACGTATTTATCGTATACAATCCTTTTTGTAACGCAATCCGCCTGAGAAGCGCTTCAGGACTTGGGCGGCGTGAATGCCAATCAATTCCCATTGCTTTATAGAGTTTGCGGTAACAGACAACTTCAGGATATTCACCTAATTTTTCAGTTGTTAACTCTTTTAACGAATTTAATAATTCCTGCTTTTCTTTTTCCAAATCAGGATTTGTTTTCTCAATTGTTACTCCTTTAATTATCGCAATGCCAACGGAAATTGTTGGGAACTTTTCGTTAACTTGTTTGACAATTGAAAACAACTCGGGTTTATTCAAACTACTAAGTAACGTATCTTTTTTATCTTTATCAGTTGAATCAAAATTCAATTTTGAAACTTTATGAAATCGTTTCTTCACAAATTCTTTATCAAGTGAAAGAATAAGCCAAGCAGCTTTTGGTCCATGATCTTTCCCGATTAATGAAAGATAAATTGCAGCAAATGTTTCTTTACCACTGATTCCTAATTCTTTTCCAAACTCGTAGATTTGTGTCTGAAATGTTTCTGCATCTTGCACAGTTTCCAATCCAGATACAATTTTTTTCAATAATTCTTTTTGGTTGTCAGAAAGATCTTTTGCTGTCTCTGGCAATTCTTTTTGTACAAGAAATTTCGCTGTTTCAGGAGCATATTTTTCAATCCATACGTTTGCATATTTCGCCCATTCTTCCAATCCCTCTTTTTTGATGTGATCTTTCATATTGGGCATTTGCACCCATTGTGAAAGAACTGCGAAACGAACTGCTGATGGTTTTTTAGGCTCACCAATTTGGGAGAGTTCAAATGTCCGAGCAAGATCTTCATCTGATTTGTTTCCGCCAGAGGCGAGATCTCGCTCTTTCAGAGCGGAAAAGTAAGCCTCCTCTGCCTTTTGATAGTCATCGTATAATTTGGGAATGATATCTGTTCCTTTGGCATTAAATTCAACGGCACGATTGGGAATTGTTTTGATCATTAAAAATCGTACAATTTCAGGAGGCAAAATTTCCAGTAATTCTTCGCCAGTCAATCCAAGCCCTTTTGAAGAGGACATCTTTTTGCCATTCCATAAGAAAAACTCGTACGCAAGCGCCATTGGAGGCTCTTGGTTAAATACTTCTTTAAGAATATTTGCAGCAATTTCAAACGAGCCACCTGCTGACATATGATCTTTTCCAGACCATTCTAGAGTTACGTTGAATGTGTACCATTTGACAGCCCATTCAGGCTTCCAAGGCATTTTTGCATTACCATCAAATGGAGAAATTTTGCCTGCATATTCGCACCCTTTTGCCCATGTTACAAGAGCTGGTTCGCAGGTGAAGGTAACTTCTTTGCCATCCCAATCAATTACTTTGGTTGTTCCCAATTTGTTGCACTTCGGACAAATCACCTGCAATGGATACCAACTCTCTTTGACTGGTTTTTTATACATTTCCTCATATACACTTCTAACTTTGTCAACATTGTCCAACATAATTCGTATGCCTTCGTTATATACACCTTTTTTATAATTTTCTGAGGCCATATAAATTTCGGCTTCAACACCCAAAGCTTTGAACATTGCCCGCATTTTATTTCCATAAAAATCAGCAAACGTACCCTTTCCATCGGGAGATGGCACCATAAATGTCGGAACTCCCATATATTCTTTAAACGTTTCTTGCAAACTCGGAGGTAATCCATCAATCGGATCAAAATCATCAAAACCAAAAATATACTCAACATCTTTTTTTTGTTCTTTGAGGACTTTATACAAGACATCATGAATCACGGGTCCTTTCAAACCGCCCATATGAACAATACCGGACGGTGTCCAAGCATCTTCGATTACTTCTTTTCCTCTCCGATTTTTTAGTATTTCATCCGCCCAAAACATATGCTATATTATACAACTTTGGATACAATAATGTTTAACTTTAGACCTAACTCAACCCAACGTCCTTCCCCGTTTTTCTCTAATACCAGGACTTTTATCCAATATACCAAAATCAATAATAGTTCTAATTGCTCTTCTGCCAGTTGCCTTCCAATAAACAACATCTCCCTCCATAAAAACTGCTGCATCGGGACTTCCGAATGTAAATTCAGCGATTGATGCCCTAATATCTTTTGATTCTTTTTCTGTATTAACCATTTTTCCCCACAAAAAAACCCCTCATTGAGGGGTGTTCTTTTTAATGCGCAAAGAAAATCCCTCGTCAGAAAGGTTTTTTTGACTTCTTTATGTTAGGGATTGCGAAAATGAAATTCATAAATGATATATGTATTGTACCAAAGCTACGTGACGATTTCAGCTGTAGTTTCAATCGAATGTCATAAGATTAGTACGCCATTTGTTACTTTTCTAATATTTTCAGCAGATGTTCTCCTAAATATTTCCACCTCTTCTGGTGAATGTAACATATCAAAATCAGGACTTCTCAACAATGTTGCGCCACATGCTTCATAAACTCCCGCGTAAGAATATTCAATAGGCACTCCTGTTAGAATCAAACCATTAGACCCAATACGCATAATTTCTCTCCGCGCAGGTTGTGGCTTCCGTAAATAAACTGCTCCATTACTGCCAGCTATTCGTGGTGATCGATTGCTCGATTGACTAAACTTCGCAGAGCCATCATGATGTGCATCAAAAATAACAGATACAAATTTTGCCTGCGCAGTCAGTTGATCAACGGGTAAATCAAGCGATACATCATATCCGAACGGTTCAACGGCCCTCGGTCTGACTTCAAATTCATTACTTTCAAATTCTGAGTCTCTTAAAGCACTATGGATATAGGTATATATAAATTTAGCCATTAAAGAAAGGTATTCTGGATCCATTGAATCTTGTTCGGCTTGTAAATGATGACTTTTACTTGCTTCCGAAGAAAAAGAAGAGAGATCAATAAGACCAAAAGTCGCGTGTGGGAGTGGAATTGATTTAGGATAATTTACGACGAGGCTTGATACGGCAGGGCATATACTCTCCATAACAATCGGTAATTGTTGGTCAGTTGCCAGATAGTATGCTGTTTGTAAACCTGCAAGCTTTGCCGCTGTATATTTAAATCGGAGCAACTTATCAAGTTGCCTTGGAGAAATTGCTGGAACAATTTCTTGCTGTCTCTCTTCTAGCTCTTCCTTGTTAGGTTTCGAATACGGAGTCGCCACCACTAATCCATTTAACTGAAAATATCCTGCAGGAGGACCGATCATTACACCACGACTGCTTTCTTTTCCGGTAAATTTTACAAATTGAGGGGTCTCACTTGGTTCACCTGTGAAATTTCCAAAAAATTCTTTTTCCAAATGCTCAAATGTTGAATTAGCAGAAATAACCTGATAATTAATTCTTGCATCGGATTGCCTATTTCCAAAACCAAGCTCGGCTCTCCTTGGATCTATATAAACATATGCAGTTCTTTGGGGTAATATTCTTTTTTCACTTGCTTCAATTGAAAACGCCATGACAATTAAAAAATCATCTCTAATGAAAGAGAGCTATTTGTAGTGCAATCAGGAGTATAGCAGAGCTATGTGACTATCTCAACCTCTACTTCAGGCGTAATTGAAAATGTTTCCGATGTCATTTCTTGGATGCGTTTGATAATTATTAAGACGTCCTTTGCTGTAGCACCACCCATATTATTAATAAAATTCGCATGCTTTTTCGATACTTGTGCTCCACCGATTTTGTATCCTGAAAATCCGAGACGATTATTTACATACCCCATCGAGACTTTGCCGTGCCATTTTTCTTTGACTAAATCTCTGATATCTGGCCAAACAGTCACAATTTTTGAGACTTCTTCAGGTTTTTTGATATTTTTGAAAACAGATCCGCAGTTGGGATATTCGAGTGGATGATGAGTTTTGCGATATTCTTTATTTGCCGCATACACACTTCGTGCTTTTATAAGTTCTTCCCTATTCGCGTTTTCAAACTGAAACTGCGCGAACGTAATAATCATATTTTTTTTCTCCTTCACCACACTGTGACGATACGAAAAATGAAAATCCTCGTTTTTCATTTCCAACACATCAATATTTTTATCATCAAATTCCAACACTTCAGCAGCAATTAGTCTATCTTTTATCTCACCACCAAATGCCCCCACATTGCCTCTGATTCCTGCACCGACTGTCCCAGGAAGGCCTCCTGCCCAGTCAAGACCTCGTAATTTATTATTGAACGAAAGTTGAATAAGTGTATCCAGTGTTTCACCACCAAATGAAGTTGCAATAGTGTCTATGAAACTCACTTGAGGTTTGGCACCCGCCACAATTTGTATAACTACTCCGTCAAAATAGTCGTCAGTGAAAATGAGATTGGATCCAAGGCCTGAGATAAATAATCTTTCGGGATGATGCTCTTCAACAAAATCGAGGGCTTGGAGAATATCATCACGAGTTGAACACTGTAAAAAATATTTCGCTTTTCCCCCAATTCTGAACCACAATATTTGAGAAAGATCAAAATCTTTATGAATTTGCATAACCTAACGCAATAATAATACACCAAATGAAACCTATTCTCCACCAAATAATTGAATGAGGTTGTTATCAAGATCATAAAATGTCGCAAAGTATCGATCCATTGTAGGAGCTTTAAAAGGTTTGGCTAAAAACTCAACGTTTCTTTTATTCAGTTGTTCATACGTTTTTGAAACAGAATCAACAACGAAATTAAACATCTGTCGATGACTATCCTTATTTTTTCCTTTCACTTGCGAGTGCTGTCCAATCCACAAATAAACATCTCCTACCTGAAAACCAACTCCAGTATCTTCAGGATGATATAACTCTTCCAAAACTTTCAAATCAAGTTTTTCTATATACCAATCTGAAAGTTTACGATAATCTTCAGACCAAATTAAAATGGCAGAAATATTTTTTATCATCATAAGATGTTATTTTGTAAAAATCGATTCAAATTTTCCTTCTTTAAGGTTCTTCATTATTTCCTCAGGGTCAAAGACATAGCCATTCATACAAGCGTACACTCCGGGTTTGAGATCTTGTACTTTTGCTAACGCATATCCTAAATTAAACTGTGCATCCGACATATTAAATCCATTAAGAGGAATCATTGAGGCAGTAAGAATTATCACTTGGTCAGTACGCTTTAAATTTACTTTAATAAACCTTGCTGTGTCCGGCATTGTGTATGTGCCGTGTGTAATAATAACTTGTAGTGATTGTGTTTGTCCAAGAATTTTTAATAATTTTTTCCTGTCTTCGTCCGTCAAATCTCTGCTATCTTTCATACAAATAGTTGTGAATTTCGTTTTCTCTTTAAATAATTTCAAACTCGCAATAAATCCTGGAATAACAGATTCCTTATTCGGAGTCACACTGTCTTTTGTAGCATCATAAAACGAATCGATTGTTCCGCCTGTAAGAAGAAAATGTATTGGCTGAGTGGATTTCATAGATGCATTATAACAAATGAGTAAAAAGCCTATTAATAATCTTCCAATGTTGAGGTATCACCGATAGGAAGACCGAGTTCTTTTGCTTTCAAGATTCTTCGCATGATTTTGCCTGAACGTGTCTTTGGTAATTTATCAATAAATTCGATTTCGCGTGGAAAAGCGTGTCCTGCAAGATGTTTTTTGACATGTTTTTGTAATTCTTCTTTCAACTCATCGTTTTTTTCAACACCATCTTTTACAACAACAAATGCTTTTATGATTTCTCCTCTGAGCATGTCGGGCTTGCCAATAACACCTGCTTCAATAACATCAGGATATTCAACAAGCGCACTTTCAACTTCAAAAGGTCCCACACGTTCACCTGAGGTATTGATGACATCATCTGCTCGTCCGATAAACCAATAATAACCGTCTTTATCTCGCATTGCTCGATCACCTGAAAGATACCATTTGCCGATGAAGTAAGAATCAAACTTTTCTTCATTCTTCCAAATTGTCTTCATCAGAGATGAGACAGTTGATGAGAGAAGCGCCAAATTTCCTTCTTGCTCATCTGGCAATTCGTTTCCTTGATCATCAATAATTGCTGCAACGATTCCAGGAAGTGGTTTGCCCATTGAGCCGGGCTTTATGTCCATTGAAGGGTAATTGGGAATTGTAATAGCACCTTGTTCTGTCTGCCACCATGTATCATGGAACGGCAAGCCGAACTTCTCGAGCGCCCACCAAATTGCTTCAGGATTAAGAGGCTCGCCCACACTTGCAAGATATCGCAATGAGGTTAGATCATATTGTTTTGGTTCAACATCTGCACCCATAAGCATACGTATTGCAGTTGGTGCAGAATACCACACAGTCACTTTGTTATCTTGAAGAACCGTATACCAGCTTTCAGGACTAAATCGTCCTTCAAAAAGCACTTGTGTCACTCCCAGTCCCATCGGCCCCAGAACTCCATAAACAACTCCTGTCACCCAACCCAGATCCGCAGTGCACCAATAAATATCATCATCTTGCAAATCTAGTGAATACTTCGTCGTTACCATTGCTTGGAGAATATCGTAATGCGCGTGAACAACACCTTTGGGTTTGCCTGTGGTTCCTGAAGTGTAGAGCATATATGAATAGTCATCTTTTTTCATATGAGCAACGTTAAAGGATTCAGATGCCTTGTCCATTTCTTTGTCGTATGAAACATACATATCACCTTTTGGCAGTTCTTCCGATCCACGATCAGTAAGAATTACTTTTCCAAGATCTGGAAGATCCTTCCACACTTTCTCCAGTCGTGGAAGAAGAGCTGTGTTAGTGATAACTATTTTTGCACCACTATCTTTAAGCCGATCTAGAAGTGCCATTTCCTGAAATGCTGAAAAAAGTGTCCCTGCAATTGCTCCCATCTTAAGAATTCCTAAGAAAGCAACGTAGCGCTCTGGAATTGGAGGAAGAAAGATAAAGACTCGATCGCCTTTTTTAATTTCTTGCGAAACAAGAACATTGGCAAATTTATCTGTCAATGTTTTTAACTCTCCAAACGTATATTGCTCTTTCTCTCCTGTTGCTGAGGTAAACAAAAGTGCTGCTTTATCTTTCTTTTTCCCTGTTGAGTGGCGATCGATACAATTATATGCAATATTGAGCGTCCCATCATCAAACATCTCAACAAATTCTTTCTCAGCCTTTTCCCACGTAAAGTCCTTGTATGTTGTATCGTAATCTGTGAGGTTGGGAGCAACGTGTAATTTCTTTAGATCCTTTTTAATATTTTTTGGCTGATCCATAGTAGAATAGTAAGATCTTACCACTCTCAAATTCAGTTTGCAAGATAATACATGATATAATTTACGAATGAAAGTTTTCGTTTTCGGAGGT
>JBEPUU010000050.1:0-8151 GCA_041691355.1 bacterium
CAATACAAAAAACCAATTGAAATCCTAACTGGTGCAATTCAACTTAGAATGTAGGACTTTCATTAAGTTCTATCGCACCCGTATCATGCAGTGTTAAATTTAAAAATATACCAAAGCGTTTAATATTTTTATTGTATGTTTCTTCGTCCATGGAGCCGGTATCTGTATTCTCTTTAAGTCTTGCGAGAAATACTGAGATGCCTCTATTTTCCTCAATAGTGAGTTCTTCTTCTCCTCCAGCAATTAACTTATCTATGCCACTATCTGCATCTCCTGCGCTTTGCTTTAAATCTTCAATACCATATACGTCTTTAACATAATCTCCATTGAGATCGAGAATAAATTGTCTGCTGCCGTCTTTAGTTTTGGGAGGATAGCTTTTACCTTCCTCAAAAAGTTCACATTTTTCTACTTTATCATCGTCTTTATTTAGTATCACAATGGGTTTCTCATAACCTTTTTTGTCCAGATTTTTCATTGCAAACCCGCGGGCTTCGTTAACAATAATTAGTTGTCTAGCCCAATGTGGATTGAGTTTTTGTGCTGCTGACAGATCTTCGTTAATTTCTTCAAAAAATTCTTTAGCATCAGCTAGGGTAAGTGATTCACCCTTGGGCTTTTTTAGATGTTCTGTTATTTTATCGATATCAACAAATTCATATCGTGGAGATTCTTTAAGTGGTCCTTCTGGGAGAGGCAGTTTGTCGTAAATTTCAATAAGTATATCATCATATACTTTTCTATTGGCTTTGGCGGTTGATGCATCTGTATCGATTGGTGGTTTATCCCAGAAATCTCTTTGCCCCCTGAAGTTTGTGGCAAGTTGGTTCATTGTTTGGAGATCTAAATCACCAGCATTGTCATATGCAATTTCCAGAAGTGCTGAATCTAATCGTCTTAGTTGAGCAATCTCCTCATCCGTGCCTTGTTCGTCTGAATCTTGAATAGCATCGAGTATTGCTGCCTGAATAAGAACGTTTCCTTCCCGTATTGGATCAGCTTTCTCCTCAGGGCGTTTTCGTAAATCCTTCAATGCATTAGCTACATTTTCCGTTCTTGTTGTGGGTTCACGACCTTGTCTATGTTCAACTCCAGATTCAATATCTTCACTATTTGGTCGAGCACCCTCAAATCCTTCTCCTTCCGGCATATCTTTTTATCCTACCTCAATTGCCCTGTTTTTATCAAGCTGTGAATAATGCTATAATAAATGTATGTTGATTACTATCATTGTTTTTCTCCTCATCTTGACTGTATTAGTTTTGATTCATGAAGCAGGGCATTACTTCGTTGCAAAGAAATTTGGAATAAAAGTTGAAGAATTTGGTTTTGGATTTCCACTGACTCCTGCACTATGGCAAAAACAAAAAGGCGAGACTGTATATTCATTCTATCCTGTGTTGATCGGAGGGTTTGTAAAATTATACGGTGAAGATGACGCCGGTGGAGGAAAATTAAGCGCAAAAGAACAAGAAGTAAAAAAAGAAGATGAAAAGCGCGCATTTTACTCTCGATCTCTCAAGCAACGAATAACTGTAGTTGTTGCAGGAGTTGTGATGAATGCTTTGTTGGCGGTTGTAATTTATTATGTATTCCTCATGATGGGGAATTTCCATACACAACTACCATTGATAGGCGATCATCGTTTTTTTGGGGTTGATCAGACAGTCACAACACAAGTTGTTATCAGTGAAGTCGAGAAGAATTCTCCTGCTGCTCAGGCGGGAATTACACCATTTTCAACAATCAAATCCCTCAACGGCCAGCCAATTGCTCAACTTGATACCTTTGCCAAAGTTATAAAAAATGACGTGGGGCAGCCGATTACTATCACCTGGCAAGATGAAAAAACTCAAAAAAATCATACGGCAATTGTTACCCCTCGACTTCATCCCCCCAAAAATCAAGGAGCACTAGGTGTTGCATTTTATCCCGTAAAAACTGTCAACCTTGCATATGACACGCCAATGCAAAAACTCTTTTCAGGGTTTGTTCATCCTGCGAATTTGATGGCATATAACTTTGATGCGTTGGGATATCTTATCCATATTTCCGTTCAAGAAAAAAATATTGCACCTGTCAGTGAAGGTGTGTCGGGGCCAGTGGGAATCGGGTATGTTGTGGGTTCAATTATTCAGATACCAAATGTGAACGAGCGTACAATGCAGCTTCTCAATTTGGTAGGTCTCCTTTCTATTTCTCTCGCATTTTTCAATGTGCTTCCCATTCCAGGACTTGATGGGGGACGACTATTATTCTTGGTGATTGAAGCAATTTTTCATAAAAAAGTAAATCCTAAAATCGAAGGATATATACATGCTGCAGGTATGGCATTTCTGCTGGTGCTATTACTTTTGGTAACTGTTAAAGATATTAATCAGTTTCTGATCCACTAGGCGCATTCTTGACTTTGGTTTTTCTATCTGTTTGACTTTATATACAGGTGAATTTTATGGGTAAGGATGAGTTTCAAGCACTTATTAAAGAAAAATTTCGACAAGGTAAAAGGCGAAATGAAATTAAAGAGGATCTGATGTTTCAAGGATATCCTGAAGAAGATATCGATGAAGCAATAAAACAGATCCAACACGATGTCATCAAACATCTTCCGGGAATTGCTTCTATTTACAATGTTATTGAAAGTTTTGAAAAGAAAGCAAATCTCTCAACGGCTCGTATGACGGTTCTCCTTATGATACTCTGTGTTGCTTTTCTATTCTTCGTTGCATCAGGATTATACTTCATTTTTGACCCGCTCGGAACACGTTCAACAGCACGAGATGCAGAGCGTCAGTCTGATGCTGCAAAATTACAAACTGCACTGGGCTATTATTACCAACAGTATCAACACTATCCAGATGGGCTAAGTAAATTAGCTCCAGAATTTCTCTCAAATTTACCACGTGATCCACAATCAGGGGCAGGATATTCCTACAAACCACTCGATGGTAATACCAATTACGAATTATGCACTGCATACGAATCTCAACCACCGCAATGTGTAAATGCGTCAGAATCTTCATCAGCGATCCCTGCGGTTCCTACAACAACACCTGATGTGCCATTTGTTCCTCAATCAGCATCTAGTTCCGGAGGAGTGCATTAAGTATGGTTTTTGAATATCTCAACAAACATGCAATTCACTATCACGGTAATCAAGGAATTACCGTATGCAATGTTGCAGATCTTGCGGCGGGTGTGGAATTGGTCAAAGCGATCTTATATGATATTGTTGACAGAAAATCAGTTCTGTACCTCTCTGGCGGAAGTGTGCAGGCATTATATGAGCAACTCGCACACGAAGAGAGGCTCTTGCCGGGTGCAGTTGGACTCATTGATGAAAGGTTTGGTGAACCAATGCATCTAAATAGCAACGAAAAGATGATAGATCAAACCAGAATCTTAAAATATCTTACCTTTAAAGATGTTCCTTTTTATCCTGTTTTGCAGAAAGGGAAGAGCAGGGAAGAGGCATCAGCTGCATATGATGAAAAAATCAGATCACTTCATACCACATTTCAAAAACATGTAGGGTTGATTGGAATTGGGCCGGACGGACATATCTCAAGCGTTATTCCCAATAGACCTGATTTTCATGATCCATGGTTTGATCCTGATCGGCAGCATTTGTTGGTTTCAGAATTTAATGATCCTAACAGTCATTATAAAGAGCGCGTCGGTATGACATTTGTTGGATTATCAATGCTTGATGTTCTTATCGTACCCGCATTTGGAGATAGCAAACAACCGATGTTTGAAGCCATGTTCTCAGAAGGATCAGAAGAAGACATTCCGGCAAGATTTTTTAAGAGGCCAGAAATAGCACAGAAGACGCTACTTATTACGGATCAAAATATTTAATATTGATTAGATTTTACGACCAAAGGCTATAATATGCGTTCCTTGACTATCTATATCTGCCGATTTGATAAGATCTATGCCATGTTCAGCACGGTGTGTGGCTGAATTAAAAAATCCTCTCGTGTAGATATGTGGTTGTAAACCCAAAGCTGGTAATGCATTATTAAAATAGTCGGCACTAATAATTGGTGGCCAAATATGACTTTGGTCGCGCCGATATGAAAATTTATCTGTTCCGCGAGTATATGCATCGGGGTTAGGTGTAATAATATGAACAAATCCGTCAGGTCGAACTACTCTTGCTAATTCGCGTAATCCATCTTCAGGTTTTCAAGATGTTCAATAATATCCCATGCTGTGACACCATCGAGAGATTCGGATGCAATTGGAAGTTGGTAAACATCTGCCTGAACAAAAGGTGGCTGATCAACCTGATCTAGTTGTCTAATACCAGATGTACTGAAATCTGAAGAAAGAACATTCATTCTTATTTTTTTTTCGGGTGAAACTGTTTTATTAATTTCTTCAATGGTTCTAGCAGCATTTCCTGAACCTGCACCAACATCCAATATTCGAAGGTCTCTTCCACGTTCATCATCAGTCAATAATATTTGTAAGAAATCAAGTCTTTCGACATATTTAGCTTCAAGTCCAACAAGAGAGAATTCTCCTCGTGCACCTGAAGTGCCGTTAAAATAACCTTCGTCATAAAAATTTCTTGCTTTTTCTGCTCCTGCCATGAAAATATTATAAGCTATTCCTAGCACATATTCAACTATAGGCTCTAAATGCTGAGCTAGAATGATGCATGTCTAATTATTTTAAACATAAGTGTGACTCGTTACTTATATTTTATCTCTTTTTGGTTTATAATGAGTCAACACTATGATGTCTCCTTTTGTTATTGTTATTTTTGGTGCCACAGGTGATTTGGCGCAGCATAAGTTACTTCCTGCATTGTATTCTCTCTATAAAAATAACTCCCTTGGTGATAAGTTCTATATTGTTGGATTTGCAAGACGGGAGTTTAGCGACGAAGAATATCGTCAGATGATTGGTGATGAACTTAATTTGCAAGGGGAGTCCGAATGGCAGGAATTTGCAAAAAATTTGTATTATCAACAAGGTCTATTTGATGAAGAAAAAGGATATAAGGAAATGATCACCAAACTCAATGGCTTTGATACTGAAATTGGTGCATGTATAACCCGACTTTTTTATCTTGCAACTCCACCTGACAATTATGAAAATATTCTTGAGTATCTTGAAAGTTCCAAACTCTCAGAGGGGTGCGGACAAGGTTCTGAGATGTGGACGCGACTTGCAATTGAGAAACCATTTGGTAAGGATTTGGATACTGCAAGGCATTTGGATGCACTTTTGGCAAAGATTTTTGAAGAACGCCAAATTTATCGTGTGGATCATTATCTTGGGAAAGAGACAATGCAGAATATGATTGCATTTAGGTTCGCAAATAGTATTTTTGAACCAATTTGGAATAAGGAACACATTGATAATGTACAGATTACCTGGGCGGAGCAAGAAGGCGTTAGAACGCGCGGAAAGTTTTTTGATGGAATTGGAATTTTGCGAGATGTTGGACAAAATCACTTATTACAAATGCTTGCAACCGTAGCAATGGAACAACCCAAAAATTTTTCCAAAGAAGGAGTTCGTGATGCTCGAGCTAACGCAATAAAAGCAATTCGGTGTCCTCAACCATCTGAAATAAAAGATTTTGTCGTTCGTGGACAATATAAAGGTTATCGCGAGGAAAAAAATGTTGATCCGAATTCTCAAACCGAGACCTTCATCGCAGCAAAATTATTTGTTGATACACCACGTTTTTCAGACGTGCCGTTTTATTTGCGTGCCGGAAAAAAGATGAAAGACGAAATGATGGAAATAAAAGTTGTCTTCAAACAAACCTGCCACATTTTATTTAAAGAATATGGTTGTCCTGAAGTCGGCAATGTATTAACAATCCGAATTCAACCCAATGAAGGAATAAACCTTCGAATGATTGCCAAAAAACCGGGAAACATGCTCAGTCTTGATACTGTTGATATGCAATTTTCGTATCAGCATGCATTTGGTGGTCATGGAGCCGACGCATATGAAAAAATTCTTCTTGATATCTTGGTGGGAGACCAAATGCTGTTTAATCGTTCAGATGAACTTGATAGTTCATGGCATTTGATTTCAACTATTTTGGAAGGATGGGAAAACGCAAAAGAAGATATTACCCTCTATGAAGCAGCAAGCTGGGGACCAGAAGCTGCTGAGCACCTCGTTGAAAAAGATGGAAGAAAATGGTTATAATGGATGAAGAGAGTTCTAGTTTTCCATTTCCATATAATCCTCACTATTTAGTTCCTCAAGCTATAAAAATTGATTGGAAATTGAAGATTGGAAAATTACTATGCAAATTGCAATTCTTGGAATGGGGAAAATGGGCAAGAATATTGCCGAAAGATTAATGATCGGAGGTCATCAAGTCAGTGTATGGAACCGTTCTCCTGAAGTGCTTCAAAAGATGAGGCTCGAAAAAGCTTCCTTTATAGTGGATCAAAAATTAATCATTGTCCGTTCGCTGGATGAACTTAAAAGTGATTTAATAAAACCTCGAGTTATATGGCTTATGCTTCCTGCGGGAGATGTGATAGATGAAGTTTTACAGGATTTGCTGATACATTCCATCGACAAAAATGACATCATAATTGATGGAAGTGATGAGCAGTATGAGCATTCAGAAGAGCGATATAGGAACTATGAAAGAGTAGGTCTGAAATATTTGGGAATCGGGGTTGCAGGAGGGATTCATGGGTTGGAAAATGGCTATTCGTTGATGGTAGGTGGTAATAAATCAGCATATGACTATATAACCCCCATTCTTGATAGTCTGACCAAGCCAAATGGTGGCCATGATTATTTTGGCACAGGCGGTGCCGGACATTTCGTCAAAATGGTACATGCGGGTGTTGAATATGGAATGATGCAGTCAATTGCTGAGGGATTTGGTATTCTTGCAAAGAGCGGATATAAATTAAATCTCGTTGATGTCGGTAATAATTGGCAAAGGGGAAGTATTGTCTCCAGTTTCTTAGTCTACATGGCGGTCTCAGCACTTATTAAAGATCACAATCTCGATCAATTTGATGGGTATATCGAGTCCAAAGGTGAAGGCGAATGGGCGCTTATGGCTGCCAAACAACTCGGCGTGCCAGTGCCAGTGATTGAACAATCCTTGGAGTTCAGAAAGAAATCGCTCTATGATAAAGCGACTCAGGATACCTTTGTTGCAAAGATGGTAGCAGCAATTCGGCATGAATTTGGTGGTCACGGACTCCATAAAGATAAACCCGAAAAGAAGGAAGATTCGACGTAAAAATTTGACAATTTCTTACTTTTTCTATAAACTATCACTAGAAAGCGTCATTAGTTTGGCTTCCTACCAAACGAATTTCATTTTTGAGAGCGCTGATTGTGGCCCGCCAACAGGCGAGGGAAGCAATACGGAAAGCCTAACCGTAAAATAGGGGAACTGTAATCATCCTGTTAGGCAGGACAGAGTCAGTTAGTAAGGTTTATAGCAGTAATGCTAAAACAAACCAAGGTGGTACCACGAGATTGCCTCGTCCTTGAAAGTCACAAGGAGGAGGTTTTTTTGTGGAAATTTTTAACTAATTGGCGGCAAGATGTTGTGATGCTATACTGACACTATCATGAAATATTCTAAATTATTTGTTCATACATTAAAAAATCCACCAAAAGATGCGGATACAGTGAATCACAAATTGTTGACACAGGCTGGTTTCGTCGATCAGTTAATGGCGGGCGTTTACAGTTATTTGCCATTGGGGCTTCGTGTTTTGAATAAAATTGAGCACATTGTCCGTGAAGAAATGAATGCAATTGATGGACAAGAAATTATTATGCCGATTCTTCATCCAAAAGCAAATTGGCAGACGACCGGTGGATGGGATTCAGTTGATGTGTTATTTAAAATCAATTCCAGAACTGAGAAAGAATATGCACTTGGATCAAGTGAAGAAGAAGTTGTGACGCCTCTTGTTATGAAGCACGTATATTCATATCATGATTTGCCCAAAGCTGCATATCAGATTCATTGGAAATTCCGAGATGAACTTCGTGCAAAATCTGGAATTCTCAGAGGTCGGGAATTTTATATGAAAGACATGTATAGTTTTCATGAGTCACAGGAGGATTTTGATAGATTTTATGAAGTTGTTAAAAAGGCATATTTAAAGATTTATCAGAGGCTTGGTC
>JBEPUU010000051.1:0-7902 GCA_041691355.1 bacterium
GTCCCAACTCAGCACCAACCACTTGGTCAGGATTGGGATTCGGATATACAACAAATGATAGTAATCTTACTGGTGGTACCGCAGATCGCTTTACCAACGGCGGACCAAAATACGCAGGGTTTACAACGTCCTCTCCCGGAGACCCAGTTGCTGATCATGTTGGACCGGTACTCTCCCCTATTTCAAATGAGCCATTTACTGTTACGTACAGGGTGACAACTTCAAATATACAAAAAGCAGCACAGTATACGACAACTGTTTTATATATAATAGTACCTAGCTATTAAAAATTATGGGAATTTTTAACAATATCAATATATTATTAAATACTAAGCAATGGGTAAAAATATATCTTATTTTCTTTATTATCCTTTTCCTCTCCGCTTTCCAGATGATTCCCCCTGTGTATGCCGAAACAAATACATCACCGCAAAGTTTTAATGTTTCGCCTGCGATTATTAACGTTCCACTCTCTCCTGGAAAAAAATATAGCTATGCTATTACGATTACCAATCTTAGTAATAAACCGTTACTGTTACAAGCAAGTCTCAAAGATTTTCAAACAACAGGCGAAGAAGGAGATTATCTCTTAGAAGACACACATACTAATCCTCTCTTATCCTGGCTCACACTTAGCAAGGATACACTTATTCTCAATCCACACGAGAAAAAAAAGATTAACCTAATGATAAATACACCAAAAAATATTCCTCTTGGTGGATATTACGGCATCCTCTTTTTTGAACCTGTGCTACAAAATATGGACTCGGGAAAGACGCGGATTATTCCACAGGTAGGCATCCTTCTTCTGGCAAACATCGGCGTGCCAGATCCAAATGCCAAGCAAGCTGATATCCTGACATTTACCACAGGCCTATTTCACCAAACCAATAGCTTTCCGCTCCTATTACGAGTAAAAAATATCTCACTGCATTTCTTTACAGCTAAACCGATCTTGACGATATCGCCTCTTATTTCATTCAAACCAACCCCTGTCTCACCAATGTATCTTGATGATAGGATTATTTTCCAAGATAAAGTCCGGCGCTGGGAAGAAATGATTACGTTACCGGATAATCATCCAAATATCTATAAAGTCAATCTTGCCGTATCAACCGGAAATGGCAACTATAGTACTGAGAGTACCTATCTTGTCGTTTTCCCTTTTGCCAATGCATTACTGCTTTTGCTCCTTTGTATCGTCATTGCTTTTTTGATCAAAAGAAGAAAAAGACTGAAGGGTGCCTTCAAAGCATTGTTCCATAATACATGAGCATTCTTCCGTATTGACACAGCATTAGTATTTATATTATCGTTGTGATAGGATTGAAAAAATCCGAAATACTGTATGAGTTCTGCCGTAAAGAAACACTTTTATACAAAAAAATTAAAACTCCTTGCCGCGCTGCTACTTGCGGTCGTCATTACGCTTCCACCGCTGGTAAATACCTTTATCACAAGCGTAAACGCAGCTGGCTTAACCAGCTATAAAGATCAAATCGGAGATTCAAGAGCCGGTGCAGCAACATATCACAACTTTACGTTTGTTACTCCTTCAACCACTAATATTAAATCAATTACCTTTCAGTATTGTACAACCGCGTCGGGTACATGTACTGCTCCATCGGGCATGATTCTCGCTACAACCCCAACGCTGGGAACAGTAACAGGTATTGGAGGGACAACATACACACCGACAAGTACAAACGCAAATTGTACTGGAGCCGGCAATACCAATTGTACGCTGACACTCACCGTTACTACTCCAGCCGCACAAGGTGCGGGATCCACCGTTATCGTGCCTTTTGTGACAGGCGTTACGAATCCTACGACAATTAATACTACTTATTTCGTTCGTATCACGACGCTTGATGGTGGCGCCTCTACTATTGACGGATCAAATAGTGCAGCATTTGCAGTCCTTGATGTTGGATCAATTGCTGTATCGGCAACCGTTGATCCAAATTTCACGTTCACCGTCGCAGGAGTAAGTACGGGTGGTAATTTTAACGGCGGTACAGGGAACATTAATGTTACAGCAACAGCAAATACTATACCCTATGGCTCCTTAACTGCCGGTACACCGGAAATAGCTGCACAGGATGTCACAATAGTCACAAACGCGGCGGGTGGTTATACCGTAACAGCATCTACTTCCGCAAATGCTCAAGCCGGCAATCCGCCTCTCATCTCAGGCGCGACAAATAATATAGATACCTTTACCGGAACAAATACAGCTCCTACAACCTGGAGTGCTCCAAGTGGTTCAACAGCAAATGTTAATACAGGTTTCTTCGGTTATTCTACTGAGGACTCTACGCTTTGCACAGGTACGGCAAGTAGATTTACTAGCGGTGGCGCAAAATGGGCAGGTCCGAATATAACCGGAGCAGAAGTAATTTGTAATGCGAGTCCTGTAACTACAGAGACAACACGCATTGGCTGGGAAATTGCCATAAATGCTATCCAACCAGCCGGATCCTACACTGGAACAGCAATTCTTATTGCCACGCCATCATATTAAAATCATGCTTAAAAGACATCTTTCCGAATCCAGAAGAGCCTATGGGATGCTTATTTGTATCATTTTAGTAATCACAACAGCAGGTGTGATTTCAGTACATTCCTGGGTCTCCGCTCAGTCGACAGGACAAGGACTCACGGTGTCTCCTCCATCGCAAGAAATTACCATTGATCCAGGGGGAACAACCATCGTAAAAACAAAAATTCGCAATCCAGGCAATACGACATTACCGATACAAGTACATATCGAAGACTTCACTGCTAAAGGGGATAAAGGACAAATAGAATTGACAGCAGACAGCCCGTATAGTGTCGCTTCCTGGACAAAAGTATCCCCTACCCATTTTGACCTTGCTCCTGGTGAAGATCAAGAAGTAACCGCAACAATCACCGCTCCAGCAAACGCAGCTGGAGGACATTTCGGATCATTTGTTTTTGCCGTACAAACACCCAAACCTACAGGAAACGCTGCAGCTGTCTCACAAGAGATTGCCTCACTCTTTTTATTACGCGTAAACGGACCGGTCAACGAAAAACTTGATATTTCCTCATTATCAGCTCCTGCGTATTCTGAATTTGGACCTGTGCCATTCAATATAACATTCAAAAACTCCGGCAATGTGTACGTGAAGCCCTACGGACTAATTGATGTGACAGACATGTTCGGACATAAAGTCGCAGATATCGTCGTACGCGGGACAAATGTCTTCCCTCAAGCAGACAGAGTCGTCCAAGCTTCGCTTGATAAGCAATTTCTCATTGGTACCTATACTGCAACCGCGCTCATGTATTATGGCTCTACGCAAAATCAGAGTATTACTGCAACTACTACATTCTTCGTCTTTCCGACCAGGATTGCAATTGGCGTTCTTGTTATCTTGATTCTCTTATTCCTGCTGAGAAAACGGCTGAAGAAAACATTTGTCGTCTTGTTTGGGAAATAAGTCGGACTAACTATCCTGTCTCTTCTAGCCTATGAAAAAAAATCTCATCATCCTTGTTGTTGCTTTTGCTGCAGGATTTCTTACACATGCTTTCTTTTTCCCCGATATTCTCAGTAATGGTATTACGGATATTGGGCAAATTGTTCTTCCAAACCCAACGTCAACTCAGACAAAATCAGTAACGAGTGATCCCCTTATCACAACAATCTATTTTGATGGTGAACGATTTAGCAGAACAAATGTGACAATAGGATTCACTAGGTACATTCAAATAATTAATAATAGTAAAAACAAACTCATGTGGCTTATTTCAAATGAACCTTCATTAACAACACCGAGAGGATATGGCTATACAGAAGCAATAGAGAAACAATTTAACAAAAAAGGGCAATACATTATCGAAAATAAAAATAATCCTCAGGCCAGGCTGGTAATTACGGTAAAGTAAAAAAATGCTATGCTAGATAGAGGATGAAAAATACAAGATTTAGGATTAAAGATGTAAAATTAAAGAAAAGAAATATTTTCCTTATATTTATTTTTCTTTCTTGTTCTTCTTTAATCCTACATCTTCAATCTTTAACCGCTTCTGTTTTTGCCGATCAAAATCTCGCAGTTTCTGCCACAGTCCCGCCACATGCATCTGACTTTCAATTTAACTTCTCATCAGATGGTCAGACAAGTGTTCATCAAGATACCACACTTTCCTACACCATAACGTACGGTGCACAACAATCTGCAGGCGTTCCTACCACAACAACCATAGTAGCGAATTTCAGCACTGGCACGGCACCTAACGCATCACATGTCCTTGATTATGTCATCGGTTCGGCAACCAATGCGTATAACAGTACTCAGCCGGTTGTTGATCTAGCAAATAAAACCATTACCTGGACTATCTCTAATCTACCTGCAGGAACAACTGATCAGGCAGTCACATTCCAGTTACGAACTAATAGCAATTACACAGGTCCAAAACCCGTGAATTTCACAATTCTCGCCCACATGAACAACCAATATCTAACACTTCCTGATCAGACAGTATCTCAAAGCTATCAATTTCAGGCAAACACAGGAAGCTCAAATTCATCAACTGTAACACCAACTCCCCCATCAACAAGTACTCCTACCCCATCTCCAATACTTTCAAGCGGAATTACGGGAGTATCTTTTCCTAGCATTTCATCCAGCAACGCAACTATCCAAGTCAATACATCCCATCCATCCAAACTTACAGTTGAATATGGAACATCTCCCAACTCACTTTCCCACACTGTCACAACAAATAGCTTCCACACCTCAAGTATCGTTACATTGGACAATCTAGAGGCGGATACAACATACTATTTCAGAATCTATACAAAAGATGCATCAGGACATATAACTACTTCCGAGATTTTTACATTCCGAACAGCAAAGAAATCGCAGATTCCTCAAAGTGTAAATGGAATAGCAGTTATCAGCAGCAACGGTCAAGTTATTCTTTCCCAAGCACTTTCAAGCCCTGCAGGTTTCGTTCTCCTACCTACCAATACTGACTATGATATTACTGTATCTCTTTCTCGCTCGGTTGAGATTACTTCACTTGAAGCACTTGTCCAGGCTGGATCACCACTTACTACTGTTTCTTTTGTTCAGAAACAACCTGGCGTATATAGTGCACATCTCAGCACACTTACTTCAGGCACCTATCAAATTTTCATTCGATCAACAGATAATAATGGCAATGTGATAGAACAGCAATTCGCAAATCTCAAAATTATCGAT
Organism: bacterium; assembly: GCA_041691355.1. Taxonomy (GTDB): domain Bacteria; phylum Patescibacteriota; class Microgenomatia; order Levybacterales; family UBA12049; genus JACDET01. The sequence continues at coordinate 5,235 of JBEPUU010000051.1, forward strand.
CCCCTAGCTGTCTATGAAAAAAGCTCAGGAAACCCGATAACAAATGCACGAATCTATCTGACCTACTATGATACAAAAACAAATAGTTACCGACCTCTTTCGAGTGAACTGTTTGGTACTATCTTAAATCCAAGCTATACCGACTCTGTTGGAAAGATAAACATACTTCTCCCGCCTGGAAAGTACAGAGTGGAAGCAGGTGCTCTGTTCTATGATAGCCAATCACTAGATTTCACACTCGGTCCCGGAACCGGACAAGAATTCCCAAAGATCTATCTCACAAAAGATCCATTCAATCTATTATCGCTCCTCATATATCTCAAGGACCTTTTCATTGATGGAGCAGCATATGCATTACAAATGCTCCATTCCCTAGCGGCGGCTGTTGGGCTTTTTAACATCTCAGCGGTTATTATCACAGGATCATTTGCTCTTTTGAGTTCTCTTCTCTTCACTCTTAAGTCTCATATGAGCTTGAAACACTTACCAATCTTTCTTGCTTTCAGTGTTGATCTGTTCCTGAAGAAACATAAGCAAAACTATCTTTTCGGACATATCAGGGATGAGGATACTAACCCGCTAAGTCGTGTCCGAATTGAAATAGAAGATACAAAAACCAAAAATATTATTATGCATACAACAACTCACAAGCTAGGCAAATTTTATTTGCCCAATACCTTCCCAGACGACGTTACCGTCATCATTACGAAAGAAGGTTACAAGCCCTATGTGCTATCAATCACCCCATCAACACAAATATCCGACATAGGATTGCAGATTGTCTTGGAAAAGGGCACACCACATCACAGCTCAGTGTTCTCATCTTTCATTGCAGGGGTTGAAGAAGGTTGGGGAATGTTGTTTGAAACTTTTCTCGTCTTCTCTCTGCTACTTGAAGGGCTATTCTTTCTTCTTTATGGCTTTGAGAAGGTTTTGCCATTCTTTGTAGTATCATTTCTAAACATTAACCTCTGGCTTTTCTATTTACACGAACGAACAAGAAAACCACTCATTTAGACTGTCCCTTTACCCAATTGTCCTATTTTGATATTGTTAGCATTGGTTATTATCCAAACTTTTCATGAGTGCTGGATGGCTAAAAATCATATCACAATCATATCCGGTATCTGTGGATAGCCTTGACGCAGAAAACCGTGAAAACTCTCTATCTGTGAGGATTGTTACTGTGGGCGGACAAGTATCTTACCCTGTGGGACAAACGCTGAGGTAGGAGCTATAGGGCCAGAAGTTACACCAATAATTGTTACGGGTAGTACTGTTGTATTTGCAGATGTTGATGCTCCAGCTACAGCAGGTGCAGACGTAGGTTTGATGTCACGAAAATCCAAAACTGCAACTGTTATCACCTGCCCGCTCGTTGGACGATAGAGGATAGCTTTTTTATGCTTTTTATATAGTAAGATCTTGTCACCGTCTTGTGCGTTCTGGAAAAATGTTTCTTTGGGTAATACTGTTGTATCACTTACTGTTGCAATAACTGGCTTTTCATCTGTGGGCAACGTTACCTGATGGCTCACCTGCTGAGTGATCGTCTGAAGCTTTTTTGCATAGATAACAGCAGGGTTTTGAGATAGAAGATATTGATAGTATCCAAAACCAATTCCACCCACAAGTACAACAAGAACGGCAGCACTTATGACTGCGCGCCTTTTTGTTGCGATAAGTACTTTTGGTAGTATGTTGGGTTTGGAGATAGTTGGTTTGAATTTTTTTACCTTTAGGAATTTACCAATATCCAACTTTTTTTTCTCACTATTCTTATCAGTGCTGATTATGCTTTCTAATGGTCTTCTTGGATAAAATGAACTTTTATCAGTAGGTCTCATACCTCTATCATATCACGATAATTTAAAAGTTTCATGCAAGAGATAGAGATAGATTTATATAGTTAAGAACTTTGGAGTAATATACACTATAGGTCTGCATTAGCTTATAATTTGCGTTTTAAAATCCCGAAAACGCAAAATTTCTGAGACTAATGTCCAGGTTTTTCCATCTTTGACCAATTTCTAATTATAGGTTATTTAAATAAAAAAATTCATATCTTTTTAATATGTGAAAGGTTGTATCTGTCCTTCAACGCTAAACCACTGCCCATGTCTCATTAATTGAGAAAGTGTTGGTGCATAGATATTTGTCTCTACAGTACCGAGTGAGTAAAAGCTTCCTGGCGCATTTTGATTATTATATGATGTCTGAATCCATCCTGGTGTAAGTGCAGTTTGTGAATACTGGACTTCATCCAAAACTCCGTTATGTGAAGTCGTGTCAGTTGGATCATATCCTATATTTTCAACTGTACTAGCGTTCGGTATTGTTGCTTGAGGGGTATCTACTCCTGCCGAGGCTCCATTAAAATAAAACGTTATGCCTGCTCCCACTTTTACAAATCCTACATAATACCATGTATTATTCACAAGCGTTGCTGGTGCACCAAAACCGGCGACGCCGTCACCGAAACATAAACTATCGAAATTACCATCGCAGTTGCCATTAAGGCCCGTGACAAATTCCCATCCTAGTGTTCCTGTTGAATTCTCATGATTCATGATAGGTGCTTCTGCGGTAACATTAGTAATTTTTACCCATGCTGTCGCGCTAAAGGAAGTAGCACCAGGATTAAATATAGAACTGTTAGGGACAGTAA
>JBEPUU010000052.1:0-7713 GCA_041691355.1 bacterium
TCGTTATATACTGCTGTTGTGCGGAGTGTTTCCCAATTTTTTCCTGGTGAGAATGTCGCATATGATGAGATAAATGCAATTTTGCCAGATGTTGCAAGTCCGGCTGCGATTGAGGCCATATTTTGTTCGCCAATTCCTACTTGGAAGAATCGTTCCGGGAATTTTTCTGCAAATTTATTTGCTTGCGTCGATTCGGTCAAATCTGCAGAGAGTGCTACAACATTTGGGTTTATCTCACCAAGTTCGAGGAGGCCTGTACCAAATCCCGCACGAGTTGGGGCAACTTCGACGTCTTCATCGAAAAGTTTGGTGTTAAGTTTTAAGTTTTGGTTTAGCATGATTTTTACTGTGGTCTGGATCAAAAATTTTAGTTTTCAAGGCTTCAGAAGCCTAATAGGTTGATGTATTAACAATCTTGTGAAAACTAAAATTTTTGATCCCTCCCTTTGTTACGATTATATTTATTCGTGTTCGCTTACTATTTTCCCTCGTAATGTTCTTAATTCTTGTAATGCTTTTTTGGCTTCTTCTTTGTTCGGGGGTTTGCCATGCCAGTGAAAATCTTTCTCCATGAAATCAACACCCTGACCCGGAATCGTGTGAGCGATAATAACTGTGGGCTTCTCATAAACTGCATGTGCTTGGTTTATGATGTCTACAAATTGTTTGATGTTATGCCCATCGGATTCAAGCACATGCCAATTAAATGCCTCAAATTTCTCTTTCAGTGGTTCAAGTGGCATGACGTCTTCGGTGAATCCATCGATTTGAATATTGTTACGATCTACAATCATGATGAGGTTATTGATCTTATTTTTGCCGGCATACATGACTGATTCCCAGATATTTCCTTCATCCAACTCTCCATCACCTGTTATGACGTAGGTATAATATTTTTTCTTATTGAGTTGTGCTGCGAGTGCGATACCGATTGCTTGTCCAAGACCCTCACCAAGAGGTCCTGATGTTGTTTCAAGGCCTGGAAGTGCTGTCCTATGTGGATGTCCTTGGAGGCGTGAATTTATCTTTCGTAACGTTTTTAATTCATCAATAGGGAAGTAGCCGGCTTGTGCCATTGAGACGTAGCGAATTGGGCAGATGTGGCCATTTGAAAGTACCAATCGATCTCTGTCTTCCCAATCAGGATTTTTGGGGTCGTGGTTGAGGATATGAAAATAAAACGCAGTGAAAATATCCGCCATTCCAAGCGGTCCGGCAGAATGACCTGACCCAGCTTCAAGAAGGGTTTTGATAACCAACTCTCTCGCTTGCTCGGCTTTTTTTTCTAAATCCACTAATTTATCTTCGTACAAATCTTCGGGCATACGTTTATTTATTTTTTGTATACAATATATAAATCTGAAACATTTGAGTCCAAGTGCCCAGTGTTTATTCCATCGCCAATTTTGGTCCAGAACTCGTAACTATTATCATCTGCCAAAAATGGTTTGGGGTCAAGTTTCATTTCTTCCATTAGCTTAAATGTGTCTTTATCAGCAATAGCTCCTGCAAGTTCATAAAAATCCCATCCATCTGAGCCAACTGAGGCAAGTACCGTTTCTTCTTTGATAAATGGAAGTGCGTTGAGAACAAGTGCTTGATTTCGTCCGCCTTTTCCTTTTCCTGTTACTTTAATCGTTGATTCTCCACCTGCAAGAAGCACATGTCCAGAAAGTGTTTCATTTATCAATTTTTCGCCCAACGTTTTGGCATCTCCCTGCAATCTATCTGTCATAACGTGAGGAGTGATTCCTTTTTTTCTGGCGAGTTTTTCCATTGCATCAAGAGCAGTGTGGTTGCTCAACATAAGGATATTGTGGACATTTTCGTAATATATGGGATCGGTTGGGGTTTCTGCAAATGCATCAGGTGAGATCTCTACTTTTTTATCAAGAGAATATTTCCCAATTATTTTTTTGACAGTATTCATTGTTGAATGATCTTTAACAAGTGGGCCTGAAGCGATGACTGAGAGATCATTACCAGGCACATCGGAGAAAATGAGGTTGATAACTGTTGCAGGGTAGAGGATCTTTGCAAGGCCGCCACCTTTGACACGAGAGAGATGCTTGCGAATTGAATTCATTTCTGTAATATCTGCACCAGACTTAAGGAGTGCTTGATTAACTGCGGTTATTTGTTCAAGGTTCAGTTTGTTAGGTGCTTCAAAAAGTACTGATCCACCACCGCATGTTACGATAAGGACAAGATCTTTTTCTGTTACATGTTCGAGATGTTCTATTGCGTGTTGTGTGAATGCGATATTGGCCTCAGATGGTAGGGGATGAGTGCCTTTGGTGTAATGCACTTTTTCAAAGTGTTCATCCTCAACAACATCGATGTCGTATCCATCAGTGAGTCTATCTCCGAGTTTGCCTTCAAGTAATTTGCAATTTCCTGCGCTTCCTTTACCAAACCCAAGCAGAAAAATTCTCTCAAATTTACTCAGATCAAATGTTTGGTCAAAAATCTTTAATGTATCGTTTTCGATTAAGAAATTATGTTCGAAGACGTGGGGAGGTTGGATTGCTGCAAAAGCAGCTTCGATGAGTTCAAGAACAACTTTGCGGTTGTCATTGGTTGCAAGTTGATCGTAATTTTTAATGTATCCCATGGGCAGTAGTCTTCTTTTAGTGTAACAGAAAAATGGCAAAATGTTGCATTGAAGTTTTAGTAAAGCAGTCTCTTACTCAACTCTTAATGAAGATACATCCTGAAGGGGATATACTTTATTGCTATGGAACAAATTCTTGTTGTCGATGATGATCCTGATATTTTGGATGCATTGAGGTTTGTTTTGGAAGATGCTGGATATAAAGTGATGGCGATCTTGAATGGCGAAACCGCAGAAAAACTTCTGGAAGAAAAAAATCTACCACAACTTATTATTCTTGATATTCTATTATCAGGTAAAGACGGCCGGGATATTTGTCGAAAATTAAAAAAAGATACAATAACAAGACATATTCCTATTATCATGATTTCTGCACACCCAAATATAGAAGAAACAGTCTATGATGCAGGCGCAGACGCGTTTATTGCAAAGCCTTTTGATATCAGCGAACTTATCGATACAGTAAAAGTTTCACTATTGCCCTCTTGACAGATGCGATTTTATTGCATATACTAATGCAAGTTAATCGCAAATATGGTAAACACAAAAATAAAACACGATTGCAAAACAGAACTCAACGATGTCGATCTTCGTGCCACGCCTGCTAGGCTCATGATTATGAAGCTTCTTGAAACATCCGACAAACCACTTGATGTGCAGACAATGATTGAGTATCTCGATAAAAAAGATATTCAGGCAGATCCTGCAACAGTATTTCGAATTGTTAATATGTTTACAGAGAAAGGCCTAACCAAACAAATTCAGTTGCAAGAAGGAAAATTCCGTTACGAACTTGCTTCAATTGCAGATCATCATCATCTGGTCTGCACGCACTGTGGACAAATTCAGGATATGTCTGATTGCAATATTGACGTTCTTGAGCATCATATTGAGAAGAAAAAGAATTTTAAAGTAACAAGTCATGCCCTTGAATTCTTTGGAGTTTGTGCGAATTGTCAAAAATAATATGAAAAGATATATTGGTATTATTACAATTGTAGTTCTTATTTTAATCGTCGGGGTTTTTATCATTAAAAATTCTCAAACGCAAATCGGGCAAAGCAGCAAGCTTCAAGTGACAGCATCATTTTATCCGATGTATTATTTTTCTTCAGTTATTGGTGGAGACAAGGCAACAGTGAAAAATATCACACCCGCCGGAGCTGAACCACATGATTATGATCCATCAACGCGAGACATTGCCAATATTCAAAATAGCAAATTACTTGTTTTAAATGGCGGCAAACTTGAAGCATGGGGAAATAAAATTAAAGACAACTTGCAAGGAACAAATACCGTTATTGTCACAGCAGGAGAAGGACTTACAACAAAAACGGTGACAGAAGCAGGTAAAGCAATAATCGATCCGCATATCTGGCTTGATCCAATTCTCGCAAAGCAAGAAGTTGCAAAAATAAATCAGGGATTTGATAAAGTCGATCCTGCAAATAGCTCATATTATGATGACAATGCAAAAAAACTTGATGCCCATCTTGACCAACTTGATGCAACGTACAAACAAGGCTTACGCAGTTGCCAAAGCAAGGATATTGTTACCTCTCATGCAGCTTTTGGTTACTTAGGTACACAATACGGTCTCACTCAAGTGCCAATTTCAGGACTTTCTCCTGATGCTGAACCATCCAATCAGCAACTAGCAGAGGTTACAAATTTTGCCAAACAACATAACGTCAAATACATCTTTTTTGAAAGTCTTGTCAGTCCTAAATTATCTGATACAATTGCCAATGAAGTCGGGGCAAAGACATTAGTACTTGACCCAATTGAAGGTTTGAGTAATGATGATATACAAGCTGGGAAAACTTATTTTACTGTAATGCAGCAGAATTTGAAAAATCTCCAGCTTGCGTTAGTATGCAGCAAGTAAATCATACCCACACAATTATAGAACTTAATAACGTGAGTTTTTCTTACACAAATGAAGACGTTATCAAAGACGTTTCACTTCAGATTCACAAAGGAGATTATGTCGGTATCATCGGACCAAACGGTGGTGGTAAATCAACGCTTCTCAAACTCATGCTTGGTGTCATTGAGCCGAGTCGAGGAACGGTCAAGCTCTTTGGGCAAGATATCAAAAGTTTTAAAGAGTGGTCAAAAATCGGTTATGTTCCGCAAAAAACATATTTTGATATCAATTTTCCAATAACTGTTGAGGAAGTGGTAGCGATGGGTCGGTACGGCAAGCGAGGACTATTTCATTTTTCTACAAAGGAAGACGCTGAAAAAGTAAATAAAGCGCTTGAACAGGTCGAGATGCAACAGTTTAGTAAGAGACAAATTGGTGACCTCTCAGGCGGGCAGCAACAAAGAGTATTTATCGCGCGGGCATTGGTAGTCGAACCTGAAGTAATTTTTCTTGATGAGCCTACTGTCGGAGTTGACGTCAAAACGCAGCAGCAATTTTATAAATTACTGCGCAAACTCAATGGAGAGCTCGATTTGACACTTGTTCTCGTCAGTCATGAGCTTGATGTTATCGCGCACGAATCAACAGAACTTGGATATATCAATAGGACGCTTGAATATTATGGCGATCCTGATGAATTTCTTAAAGGCGAGTACTTCCATGAACTTATTGGAAAGAAAGGAGTACACCACTAATTGGTGGTGAGTTAATCGAACCATGTTAGACTTATTTCATTACAGTTTTATTATCAGGGGATTTGAGGCAGGAATAATCATTGCGCTGATTGCTCCATTCATCGGTATTTTTTTGGTTTTGCGTAGGTATTCATTGATTGCCGATACACTTTCACATGTTTCATTGGCGGGGGTTGCCATTGGATTGCTTCTCAAAATAAATCCATTGATTACCGCAATTGGTGCTGCAGTTATTTCATCAATTGTTATTGAACGGTTACGAATTAGCAAACGAGTGTATGGTGAATCTGCTCTTGCAATTTTTCTTTCCGGCAGCCTTGCTCTGGCGATTGTTCTGATTAGTCTCGCGAACGGATTCAATGTCGATTTATTCAACTATTTATTCGGAAGCATCACCACAGTGAGACAAACAGATGTCTTTATCATTTTGGCACTTGGAATTCTTGTTATTCTTGCCATTATCGCGTTTTATAAAGAGCTGGTGTATATCACTTTTGATGAAGAAGCGGCAAAAGAGAGTGGCATTCCGACAAGATTTATCAATATTCTTCTTATCATTCTTGCTGCATTTACTGTGGCGCTTGCAATTCCGATTGTCGGAGTTTTATTAATTGCAGCGTTAATAGTTATTCCTGTTGTAACAGCATTGCAATTCAAGGTGAGTTTTAAAAGTACAATAATTATTGCAGAGATAATTTCTCTCTTCTCAGTTATCGCCGGAATTATTGCTTCTTTTTATCTCAATCTTTCGCCCGGAGGGACTATTGTTTTACTAACAATTTCAATTTTTATCTTAAAGCTTATGTTCTACAAAAGGAAATAAGTTAAAGTTTCGTTTTTGCATCTTGATTCTTGTGCCTACATTCCTTAGAATGGTCGAGTGAGTAAAAAGGTCTATAAGAAAAAGAAAAAGGTCATTGAAAAAATAATTTACCTTAGAAAGGATCCGCGTAAAAAGCTCAGCTTTGCAACATTTTCGTTACTTCTTATTTTGTTTTTTATCTCTGGTGTCTTTTACTATCTCAATATTATACTTCTCTCAAGCAATACTACACCTTTTACTATGAAGTATATTGGGGGAGAGATCAGTAAAATTCACATAATTGAAAAGAATAAGTCAGACTTTATCCCGTTCTCTGTGAATTGGCAAAATGCATTATTTGAGCAAAAAAAATCAAATTTAGCTTCAAAAAAAGGGAACAAAGAGTTAACAACAAAAAATAATCAAAGCGATCAAGTCATCTGGCATGGACCTCGTGATAAAAAAGAAGTTGCATTGACCTTTGATGCAGACATGACACCCGTGATGGTTGATTATTTACATTCCGGGCAAGTCTCGACATATGATGATCCGCGGATTACCGATTATCTAACACAGCATGGGATAAGCGCTACGTTTTTTTTGACAGGAATTTGGATTCAGACATATCCTGATGCAACAAAGGCATTGGCAGAAAATCCCCAATTCGAGCTTGAGAATCATACATACTCACATCCATCAATGGCAGGCAATTGTTTTGATCAACCGCAAGTTCCACAGTCACAGTATCCCTTTGAAATAGAAAAAGTACAAGAACTTTTGCAGCAAATTACTCACATGACTCCGAAATATTTCCGTTTTCCGGGTGGCTGTTACAGTGAGTCCGATCTCGCACTTGTCAAAAAAGAAGGCTTACAAACAGTTCATTGGGATGATGTTGGCAACGATGGGTTCAATCCTAACGAAGATGAGATTATTCATAATGTTTTGAGCGAGGCACAGAACGGTTCCATTATCGTCTTACATATCGGTGGCCACCCAAATGTTCCAGCCACAGCCGATGCACTCCCCACGATTGTTGAGGGTTTGAAAAAGAAAGGTTTCACGTTTGTGACTGTTAATGAACTTCTCTCACCCCAACCAGTTGTTGCCAAAGTTACTCCAGCAGAATATCTAACGAGCCTGAAGTCTTTCCGGACAGTTTCTCCATAATTAATCTCGTGCTATAATTGTTCATATGCTAAACACGAAGTTTCAGGTTTTACTTTATTATAAATACATTACAGTTTCAGAACCGGAAAAAGTACGGGATGAGCAGCGCGATCTGTGTTTGAAATTACACCTAAAAGGTCGCATTATTGTCGCAGATGAAGGGATTAACGGAACGATTGAAGGATTGACTGCAGACACTGAAAAATATATAAAAGCAATGGAAAAGAGCATATATTTCAAAGGAATTTCGTATAAAAAAAGTGTTGGAACTGGCGAAGCATTTCCGAAGTTATCTGTAAAATACCGATCGGAAGTTGTAACAACCAGGATTAAAGGTTTAAATCCTCAAAAAATAACCGGCAAGTATATCTCGGCCGAAGAATTACATGAATGGTTTGAGCAAAAAAAAGAATTTTATGTCGTTGATATGCGTAACGACTATGAATACATTTCAGGATATTTTGAGAATTTTATTCCATCGGGGATCCATAACTTTTATGAC
>JBEPUU010000053.1:0-7685 GCA_041691355.1 bacterium
AAAGTGCGTAAGTAAATGAGAATTAGCAACTACATAGTCTGCCAATAACGTATCTTTCCCACGCACATATTTGATAACTCCTTCGCCCGGCCACTCGTGATCCCTTTTCCCGACATCCCTACACCATGTTTCCAGTTGGTCGTTTCGGAATTTTTCCGTTTCTGGCATATTTGTTTGATAGATACTATATGTATCTCCATTCCTACCATCAACGAGGATTTCGCCTTCTGCCGTAGGAAGAGCTGGTGTACTCTTAATAGTACTCAGAGCAAGCGTAGTATCGACATCCGCGTGGTATTCACTTATATATGACCCGTAATAATAATGAACAAAACCCGCTGCACTTATAAAAGAAAGGTCCTGATCTACGGGATCAGTAAGCTGTAGACTTGGTCCTCTGTATAAAAATACTCTACCTTCAGGTGATTCTCGCCTTACCGCTGTGAGGATTGAAGCTATATTTTGGTGTTCGAGTATTTCCGTTCCATGCACTCTATCAGCTTTAATATCGTAGCCTACAGGTGTAATTCTTGCTTCACGTTGCTCTGCATTCATAATTAAGGAATTATACCAAAAAAACACGTAAATTCGCGGAGTAATGAAGTTATCTAATACAGCTACTAATTTTAGCTAAAAGTTCATCCATCTCAAATGGATTTTTCTGCGGATAGTGGCCCTTCGTTTGTACTCAGGATCATTATTCAAGCGTAGGATAATGACACTTTTTGAGCTGTCATTCGAATAGGATACCACACACTTCGTCATATTTATCTCAGGTAAAACTATGCTTCTACTAATTGCTTTAGTTTTACCAAATCCTCTTGTGTATAGGGTCTTCTCATCAATCGGCCTTCATCCCATCCTAAAAGAGCCACATCAACATGACTTTCATCGATAGGCGAAAGTTTATACAATACTTGATAGCCTCCTGCCATATCCCTTAATCCCAATCTTTTATCTTGTGCAAATTGGTTGACATAAAAACTACTCAGTGCAGGCTTTTCATCGCTTTGTGGACTATACACGGTTCCTTTTTGTACATAATCTTCATCTATCGTTAACTGTTCTAAATCACCTCTCAATAATGACTGAGTCTGTGGACTCATAATAGACTCAAAAACGGTAGAAGCAGACCGATCAATTGTAATACGCAATGGCTCTCCCAGTTTAATTTTAGGAACAGAGTCGACTTCATATATACAAGCTCTTCCTGTGCCTTGACTAAAAGGACATTCCAGTGAATTACGGCTTCTCTTTTCAGCAGCTATAGTTTTTTCAGTCCTTCCTGCTCTTTCATATAAATCTCCATTATGAAACAAGTAAGCACACATTGTTTTTGCCTCTGCCATATTAATACCGCACGCAACAACAGGATTATCCGGATTTTGTTCGCTAATCGGTGGAGTAAACTGTAGACTACTCGTGTCTTCTAACATAGCACAATTTACTGCTGCATCATGCCCTACTTGACACTCTACTTCGAAATTGGCACTACTTCTTTCGAACCTATTATAAAAATAAGCACTTTCCATAACGGGATCATACCATTCTCCTTTATGCCTTTTAGGATTATCAACAGGTATCAGTGTGCGTCTTGGGCTTTGCTGAAGATCCGGTGTGGGATCAAATTTCTCTCCCATACCAACTGGGGAAGGAAAATGGACAAGAACTTTTTGTGCACCTACTTCTTGTGCAAAATCATACAGATCGGGAAGTCCGTCAATTGCGTCAGTTGTTACCGTTGCATTTATACGGAATGGTATTGCTAACTCCTGCAATTTTGCAATAGTTGTCTTTGCTTTTCTTGTAGCACTTGGGCCTCGCCACTTATCATTAATATTTTCATCTATTGAGTCCATACTGACTGCAACAAGATTGTCTCGGTTTTGATCATTAAGTATTGTAACAATATCCTCATCTTTTAATAACTCTCTAAACTCATCACTTCCGCTAGTAACAATATGCACATTGAGCCCAGCAGCATGAACTCTCTTGATCATCTCTTTTGCATCAGGATGAAGTGCAAATTCACCGCCAAGAAGAGATACGGTTTTGCGGGGTTTACCTTTATCATCACTGCGTATCCCATCTGAAGTAAACCACTGAAGGATTTGATTAAATGAGTGAAGACCCATCATAGTAACATCAGTCAGTTGTTTTTTTGAAAGGAAACAGTATGTACAGTGATGATCACGTCCCTTACTTCCTGAACCGTGACAAAGCGTATTGGTATAAATATCAATACTCATGTCTCCTTCTTTTGAAGTAAAACGAGATGGCGATAAAGGGGTACCGATTGTTTCTGTACTAGTCAATTCTGGGGTACGAGATACAAAAAGCGGCAATAATCTTCCTGTAGCCTCTTCAGGAGGCAAAAAGGCACCAATGCTTCTTCCTTCAACCATATTATCACCTCAGGGGAAGTGTAATTGACAATATCAAAAATATCAAGCATGAACCTATACCACTAGCTCGATCAATTTTTCTGGGGATAGTGGCAAAATTTCCATTTCTTCCCTGAACCACACCAGCATGGATCATTGCGGCTTAATTTGGGTTTATTTTCTTCTTCCTTTGCTGATTTTACATCTTGTGAAACTTCACTTGCAGGCGTGTTGGTCATTATTTTTTTGGGTTGAGCAACTGGAAGAACTGCTTGAGGATGTGCAAGGCCCTGATGAATACTGCCGTCCTCGTGAGTGTGTGTTACGCCTGCTTGAGCCTGACCTACAGGTTGCTGTACTTGAATTTTATAAATTCTGTGAACTATCTCATCATCAACTGCCCACACGAGTTGCTCAAACATCCTAAATGCTTCATTTTTATATTCTACAAGCGGGTCGCGCTGTGCATATCCTCGGAGACCGATTCCTCCACGCAAATTATCAATCGCATCAAGATGATTGGTCCATAAATTATCTATCACAGATAGCATCACAAATTTCTCAACCTGTCGCATAAACTGAGGACTCAGTTGTTCTTCTCTTTTGTCATAGATGTCATCTGCGATCTTTGAAAGGAATTCAATTTTCTGATCTGCTTCATGGTGTTGTTCAAGCTGTTTGGTTAACTGTGCCTTAGATGACTCATCAAAAGGAATAATTGTATTAAATGCAGTTACAATGTCTTCATTGATGGAAGTACTTGTGACTGTTTGGTTGGCGAAGGCCAAGTCTACCAATCCACTGAGTGCTGTATGAATTTTCTCACGAATTGTTGTTTTCAAGTCACTATGTTCGTCAAGTGAACTTTCAAGAATTTTACGACGGCGTTGATATACAATCTCACGCTGCTTGTTAAGAACATCATCATATTCAACCAGATGTTTTCGTGTGTCGAAATTAAAACCTTCAACTTTTACCTGCGCATTCTCAATTGATCTTGAGACAAGTGCATGTTCAAGTGGAACATCCTCAGGCATGTTAAAGCGTGTCATAAGTCCGGCAATTCTGTCTCCTCCAAAAAGCCTCATGATGTCGTCATCAAGCGCAACGAAGAAGCGCGACGCACCAGGATCTCCCTGCCGACCTGATCGTCCACGCAACTGATTGTCGATACGTCGTGACTCGTGGCGCTCTGTTCCAATAACATACAAACCACCAAGCTCAAGAACTTCATCGTGCGCTTTTTGCCATTGTTTATACTCAGCGGATTTCTGATCTGTTGAACCTTCATCATCTTTGGGGGTCTCTCCACCAAGTACAATATCAACTCCACGCCCTGCCATGTTGGTCGCAACTGTGACTGCTCCCTTTCTTCCAGCATTTGAGATAATTTCAGCCTCTCTCAAATGATTCTTTGCATTGAGAATTTCATGCTTTATTTTTCGGCGACTCAATAATTCTGCAATAATTTCATTTTTATCAATTGAGGTCGTACCGACAAGAATCGGCTGACCTCTTTTGTGTGCTTCTTCAATTGAATTAGCAATAGCAGTATATTTCGCGCGTCCTGTTTTGTACACAGCATCTGCATGATCCAATCGTTTAACAGGACGATACGTAGGAATAACAACTACATCAAGATTGTAAATTTTTCTGAATTCTTCGGCTTCTGTAACAGCAGTTCCTGTCATACCAGCCAATTTCTCATACATACGGAAATAGTTCTGGAGTGAAACTGTTGCGAGGGTTTTGGATTCTCTCTGAATCGGCACACCCTCTTTTGCTTCAATTGCCTGATGAATACCTTCTGAAAGACGTCGACCCTCAAGAAGACGCCCAGTAAATTCATCAACTAAGATAACTTGATTGTCCTTAACAATATATTCTTTTTCGCGTTGAAACAATGCACGCGCTTTAAGTGCCGCTTCCAAATGATAGACAGTATCAAAATCCTTTTCGTAAATATCTTTAATGCCATACAGCTTTTCAATTTTGCCGATTCCGTGATCAGTCAAATGTGCTGTGCGGAACTTCTCGTCAATCTTATAGTCAGTATCAGGAGATAATTTATCAACAACTTTAGCATATTCATAATACCGCTGAGAAGGTGATTCATCAGGTGCTGAGATAATATGTGGAGTTCGTGCTTCATCGATAAGAACAGAATCAACCTCATCAACAATTGCAAAATAGTATCCACGCTGCACAAGTTGATTGAGCTCTTGTGCCATATTGTCGCGTAGATAATCAAAACCAAATTCCGAATTAATACCATACGTCACATCTGCATCATAAGCTTCTTTACGACTGACAGGTCGAAGATGAAGAAGGCGAGAATCTGAAACTTCTTTATTGGTAAATTCAGGATCATAGAGAAACGACTGCTCATTAATCATTGCTGATACTGAAACTCCAAGCATACTAAAGACAGGACCCATCCACCCGGCATCACGACGTGCGAGATAATCATTTACCGTTACCAAATGTGCGCCTTTGCCAACGAGACTATGTAGATACAAAGCTGAAACTGCTGTTAATGTCTTTCCTTCACCAGTTTTTTGCTCAGCAATTTTTCCTTGTGCAAGTGTAATTCCACCCATCATTTGCTGATCAAACTGGCGCATACCGAGCGATCTTCGTGACGCTTCACGAACGAGCGCAAAAGCTTCGGGCAAAATATCCATAAGTTTTTCACCGTCTTTGAGACGAGCTTTAAATTCCTCAGTCTTTTTGGGAAAATCTTTGTCTTTTAACTTTTGGAGGCTTTCTTCTTCTGCGTTGATCTTGTTAACAAGTGGCAAAAGAGCATTTATTTCTCGTTTGTTGGAATCAAAAAATTTGTTAAGTAATGAAAGCATAATAATAATTTTCCATTTTATTCTTAATTATCAATTTATAAATGGTACTCAATGATGAATGGTAACTGGAAAATGGAAAATCTTTTTTATCTTACCATACTTTAGCTTCAAAAAAAACCCCTACCATTGGGCAGGGGTTTTTACCAATTGATCAGTTGGTAAGGTAAATCACCTTATGTTACTTCTTTTTCTTTTTTGCAACTGTCTTTTTTACTGTTTTCTTTACAGCTGTTTTTTTCTTTGCTGCTGTTTTCTTTACTGGCATGAATAATCACCCCCTCGCTTTATCATAGATATCCTTATAGTGCAGAGAAAACATATATTTGTCAAGAAAAGATGCTTGCTTCAGAAGGTATAGTTTTGATTGATATTTCAAGCAAAATCATTGATAAAAGCGAATATATTTTGAGGCTAAAATACTGAATTATTTGGTAGAAATTATATCCTTACCCATGTACTTCCGTAGCACTTCAGGCACTACAACCGATCCATCTTCTTTTTGATAATTTTCAAGAATTGCGACGATTGGACGCATTGAGAAAGCTGTACCGTTAAGCACTTGTAAATACTTTTTTTCATTGCCATCTTGATATTTCATATTGAGTCTGCGTGATTGAAAATCAGTTACCGTTGATGCTGATGTCAATTCACGATATTTATTCTGAGAAGGAATCCATGCTTCAATATCATATTTTCGTGCAGCGTTAAATCCCAAATCTCCTGTGCAAATCGCAATAACCTGATATGGAATCTCAAGCATTTGGAGAAATTTTTCTTCAAGGGAAAGAAGAAATTTGTGTTCTTCATCATCGCGGCCTTCTTCAACAAATGAAACCATCTCAGTTTTGTTAAATTGATGCACCCGAATAATTCCTTTTGTGTCTTTGCCATAACTTCCTGCTTCACGTCTGAAACACGTAGAATAACTCACATACCTTCTGGGTAACTCTTCTTTTTTAAGAACATCATTCATATGAAGTGGTACAACTGATTGCTCAGATGTTCCAACGAGGTATAAACCATCTTTATCAAGTGAAAAAATATTCTCTGCCTCACCCATCGCAGTATATCCAAGTCCTTCCATGACTTCTTGTTTAATAAGGATTGGTGGAATAATAGGAATAAATCCTTCTTTAATAAGGACATCAAAGGCAAACTGCTTGAGTGCATTCTCAAGTAATGCTCCTTCTTTCTTAAGATAAAAAAAGCGCGTTCCACTCACAATGGCTGCTTGTTTGACATCAATAATATCCAAAGCTTCTCCAAGCTCAAGATGATCTTTTACCGTGAAGCTAAACTTCTTTGGTTCACCAACCGTTTTGATAACTTCATTTTCAGACTCGTCTTTGCCGATTTTGACATCAGACTTAGCAGGATTGGGCACGGCCAATAAAAGCGCATGTAACTCAGATGAAACCTTTTGTAAAACTTCTTCTTTTTTCTCAAGCTCGTCCTTGATCTTTTTTCCTTTTTCTACTTGTTCAGGAGATGGTTTGCCTGTAATATTTTTTACAAGCGCGTTTCGTTCTTCTCTGATTTGTTGGGCTTCACGTCCGAGACTTTGAACTTGTTCATCTAATTTCAAAACCGTATCGATATCAACACTAACGCCTTTTGCCAATGCGGCTTTTTGAATTTCTTGCGGCTTTTCTCTAATACGATTTATATCTATCATAATTCAAGTATAAAACAAAAAGAAAATAAATACTTACAAAAAATATCTATTTCTTTTTTGAGGAGGGCTTTGTCTTTTTTGCCCCAGATGATTTCGAAGCTTTTGTTACTGGCTTTTTTGCTGTTTTTTTAGCTGTTGGTTTGGCTTTCGTCTTTGCTTTTGCAGAAGAAACCGGTGCTGCTTTTTCTGAAGAAGCATTTTTGGCGAGTGCAGACTTCATATGAGCTGCTTTATTAGGATTTAAAATATTCTTTTTTGTAGCCTTATCAATAGCACTAAATGCGCGACTTAAAGCCTCAGTAGATGTGTCTTCTTTTGCTTTTTTTACCAGGCTTTTAAAGGTATCTTTCAATTTTTTGTTTTTTATGGTACGCTTTTTATCCTGCTTTAATTTTTTCTTTGCGTGTTTTAATATTGGCATTTTGCCATTTTAGCATGATATACTTTAAAAAACAAGATAAAGTCAACAATTTACATTTAACAATTAACAACTGACTACTCTTCTTACTTATTAATCACTATAATTTACATATCTTTCAGTTAATTGTAGATAGTTAAATGTCAACTGTTACAAAGATATGACTAACAGATTTTTATCCAAAAGCCTTGATCTTTTGACTCGCAGACAGACCAGTATTCTTTCTGCGGCATTTGTTATCATGCTGACTGTTGTTATCTCACAAGTATTGGGACTTATCAGACAACGGCTACTTGTGGGAATTTTTGGCGCGTCTAATGTCCTAGGTATATACCCTGTCTCTTATACAC
>JBEPUU010000054.1:0-7561 GCA_041691355.1 bacterium
CATTACTTGTAATTTGTCTTTTGGATAATCAAGCCGTGACATCGCTGTAACAAATTGTGGAACAACATGAGCTTCTTTATATAATGGACAAAATACAGTATAGGTAGGCCATAGATCCTCGCTAATTGTTGAAATTTCTTCATCTGAAATTTTAATTTCGGAAGGCGTTGCAAAACTTCGATAAACAAGATAAAGATTAAAAAGTAGATCCATAAAGTAAAGTGTAGTTACTATGGCAAGAGCTACAACAATTGTTCCATGCATATTGAGTACTAACGCCATTGCAAGGATGAGGAAGATTTCTACAATAATTATTTTGTGTTTTTGTGTTAGCCGATAAAATGCTGTTTCATCAAAATGTAAATTTGAATGATGAATAAATTCTTGACCTCTATGATGAAAACCTTTCCCTTTTTGCTTTTCTATCAGAGGATGAAATGGAACAATTTCAGGCCGTATAAATTTATACCGAAGTGCTGTCCATCCTATTTGAGAAATTGCATTAAATAATTTAATTTTTGTCTGACCAGATGTTCTCTCTGCAAAAACGATATTCACAGTGGAAATTTTGTAGCCTGCATTCCTAGCTTTTAAAAGAAATTCCAAATCGAATGTCCATGGAGTTGGGTCAAGAGTAATTCGCTGTACTATTTCTCTTTTAAAGACTTTCATTCCTGATTGCACATCACATCTAAAGTCATGTAAAACTCTACCAAAAAAATAAAGGTAACCGTTGCTAAGAAATTTACGAAGAGCACTTGTTTTTTTCTGTTTACGATTCGCCACAATAATGTCCGAGCCTTTTTCTATTTTTTTGATCATCTCGGGAATTGATTCAGGTGGATATTGTAAATCCGCATCGATCATACAGAGAAGGTCATATTTGGCATATTCAAAACCTTCAATAAGAGACTGTGCTTTTCCAGGATTTCCCTTCTTTGAATAGATTTTCAGTGGATATTTTTTTGCCAATTTTTTAGCAACTGCGACTGTTTGGTCTTGTGAATGGTCATCAATGAGAATTATTTCATAGGTAATATGAGATAACTTGAGGGTGTCGTCTATTCTTTTTACGAGTATAGCAATATTACCTTCTTCATTTCGAGCTGGTACGATGAGTGAAATTTTATGATTCATAGCCAATAAAAAAGCTCAACCCCCAAAAAAAGGATTGAGCAGAGTGAAAACCTAGAGTACTATTATATATGATAACCTATAATAGCGCAAGAGATTCGTCTTAGATTATTTACACTACTTACCATATTATAAAAGAATGAATTAACAAGCATTTTAAGCATCTCTAAAATTTTGATGAAGTGTATATCTTCAAAATGAAAACTCGTGCGGTATTTTATATCTAAAAAAGACTGGTATATCAACACATTTTCTATTACCAAACTATGGGTTTAAATAAAGTGGAATAAAGAAAATTTGTAGCTCCTCAAACGTAAGTGAATAAAGAAAAGTTTCATAAATACTTTTGTATCCTATTGCTTGGGAAATTCTGTGTTGACAAACAATAAAAGTTTCTGCTATTGTAGGAAATAAGACTGCACCTGGAATAGACCGAATCTATTCTGCCACTTTACTATAAGATATTATTGTGTTATAATATCCGTCAGTATAACTGACGAAGCTGTTGTCTCAACTTTTAGCGTTCGTAGAATATCTTTTGTCAGTTGTTTAACTATATGGTAAAAAGAAAAATAACCTTAAGTGTAGTTGTACCCGTGTATAACGAATTTGGAAATATTGCGCAATTTCATCAGAAATTACTCAAGACTATGTCCAATTGTCGTTCGGGCTTTGAAATCATCTATGTGGATGATAATTCAACTGACGGTACATTTGAATGGCTCTCTAAAATCTCAATGCAACCTACCGTAAAACTTCTTAGAAAAGAAGGAACAAAAGGAAAAGCATTTTCACTTATCCAAGGATTTGCAGCAGCGGCTGGCGATATTCTCGTGATGATTGATGGAGATTTGCAGTATCCTCCGGAAAAAATTTCAGAACTTGTACAAGGCTTAAAAGATGCAGATGTCGTTGTTGCTGAAAGAAAAGATTATCATGATGGAAAGGTACGAAGATTTTTGAGTAGTGGATTTAGAAACGTTTTTGGGAAAATGCTCTTCGGACTTAATACAGATATTCAATCTGGAATGAAAGCCTTTACCCGCGAAGTGTATGAAACAGTCCGCAATCAACCTCGTTCACCATGGACTTTTGATTTAGAATTTCTATACCGCGCACGTCAAGCAGGTTTCGTTATTAAAGGTATCCCGATTACTTTTTCTGCTCGAAAACACGGTGAATCAAAAGTAAGTGTTATCAGTCAATCAGCGGAAATTGGATTAAATGCATTGTACATAAAGTTAAAACGTGCTTTTTATCTGCCGATACAACCTGAAAACGATTCAATGCGTGGCGCTGGAGTCGGTCACAAAAAGAAAAGATACATTACTCACACAACTCTTCCAAGTGCATATTCTGCGATACAAACATTTTCATTTGGCCAAAAAGTTTTCTTTATTGGAGCACCACTATTATTGATGTATCTTTTCTTCCTTTTCCCATTGCCAACAGCGCGATCTGTTGTCGGAGTTCTGAGTATCCTTTATTTTCTTGACGCACTTTTTAATATATTTGTTGTTCTTAAAAGTTTGCAAAAAACTCATGAAATCCAAGTATCTGATGAAGAACTTGAAAAAATAAAAGAGAAAAATCTACCCATCTATTCTATTCTGTGTCCATTATATAAAGAAGCTCACGTTGTTCCGCAATTTCTGGAAGGTATTGCAAAGATTGATTGGCCCAAAGAAAAACTTGATGTGATGTTTCTTCTTGAAGAAGACGACACTGAGACAATTAAAGCATTTAGTGAAATGACACTTCCCTATTATGCTCGAACTGTTATTGTACCCGACTCTCAACCAAAGACCAAACCAAAAGCATGTAATTATGGTCTTTCTTATGCAAAAGGTAAATACTTGGTTATTTTTGACGCCGAAGATATTCCAGATCCACTGCAGTTGAAAAAAGCATATCTTGGTTTCCAAAAAGCACCGGAGGGAGTTACATGTCTTCAAGCGAAATTAAGTTATTATAATTCGCGACAGAATTTGTTGACCCGTATGTTTACTGCGGAGTATGCATTGTGGTTTGATATTACTCTTCCTGGTTTGCAATCACTGAATTCTGCTTTGCCGCTAGGTGGAACAAGTAACCATTTTGAGACGAAAGTATTAAAAGAACTTTATGGATGGGATCCATTTAATGTGACAGAAGATGCTGATTTGGGTGTACGGTTATTCCAACAAGGTTATCGAACTGCGATTATCGACTCAACAACATATGAAGAAGCAACAAGTGTCACCAAGAATTGGCTTCGTCAACGATCACGATGGATTAAAGGATATATGCAGACGTATCTGGTGCACATGCGCAATAACGGAACCTTTATCAAACAAAAAGGTCTTTGGCACAATGCTATTTTCCAATTTACTGTTGGTGGAAAGATTGGGTTTGCACTGTTGAATCCTATCATGTGGCTTATTACAATATTATATTTCACAGCCTATCCGATTTTTGGGCCTCTCATGAAAGCGATTTATCAACCTCCATATTCATATCTTGCCGTGTTCTCTTGGATTTTCGGAAATTTCTTCTTTCTTTATTCTTATATGATCGCAGTTGCCAAACGTCAACAATGGGATTTAGCAAAGTATGTCTTGTTAATTCCAATTTATTGGTTTCTTATGAGTACTGCCGCAATGATGGCGTTGTATCAATTAATTTTGAAACCTCACTATTGGGAAAAAACAGTTCATGGATTCCATCTAGGTACAAAGCCTCAGACCGTTGCGACACCAGTTCCAGTTGCCCAGCCTATTTTGGAACCTGTTTATGCAGATGTACAAGTGAAAAAGGCCGTAAATTTTGTTTCAAAAACATTCTCGTCAAGCCAGTTGTTGGGTGGTTTGACACTATCAACTTTTATTCTAAGATGGCTTCCACTCTTTGCTATTCTTAATACAGATTTAGTTTTATCTCGATATTTCCTTAGTTTTCAAGATGCACAAGTGTATATCTTTATCTCAATTCTTGGCAAAGCAATTTTCCTTCTCAGCTTGTTTGTCTCCAACATAATGACATCATATGTCTCACGAAATAAAGTAAGTAAAGCGTATTTATATCGTTTAATTTTCTCTACTTTCCTAGTCAATTGGTTAGGTTTTGTAGCATTCGGACTTGAAGGAAATTACACACTTCCTATTCTGTTTGGTCAACATTTGGCAGCAGTTATACCATATATAAGTTATTATTTGTTTGGTTTGCTTTGTTTCGGAATTTCTTATCGAATTACAACATTTAATTTTCACAAGAAAACCTATGGTTATACGTTTATTTCATTGGCGGTAAATCTATTGCTTGCTCCGTTCATAATATTTCACCACGGGTCAGTTAGTGAAATTGTAACGTCGTTTGCATATGTCGGTTCAATTAATTTAATTGTTATGGCTATGTTACATGGAAGTTCATATTACAACCGAATTATGGAAAACAATATGGCGAGTTTGTTCGGTCTTTTTGAAAAAGCAAAACCTGAAAAAGCTTGGGCAACCAATAATCTGCGAATTCTGGCTTTTAACTGGCGTGATACCAAACATACTTATGCAGGTGGTGCGGAAGTATATATTCATGAATTAGCAAAGCGTTGGGTGCAAAATGGAAATTCGGTTACACTTTTCTGTGGAAATGATAACCAACATCCTTCATTTGAAAAAGTTGATGGTGTAGATATCTATCGTCGTGGTGGAACATATACTGTATATATTTTCGCCTTTATTTATTATCTCTTAAAATTTAGAGGTAAATATGATGTCATAATCGATTGTGAGAACGGAATTCCTTTCTTTACCCCTTTATACGCAAAAGAACAAGTGATTTTGTTAGTTCATCACGTTCATCAGGAAATTTTCTACACATTTTTGAGTTTCCCATTCAATTGGATTGCCGCATTTTTGGAAGGCAAGTTCATGCCGATGGTTTATCGAAATAAAAATGTTGTAACTGTTTCTGCATCTTCACAGCGAGACATATTTAAAATTGGTTTTACAAATGCAGGGAATATTAAGATTATTCCAAATGGTGTTTCAGACACATTGTATGTTGACTATCCAAAAACAGATCATCCATCATATATCTATTTGGGAAGGTTAAAAGAATACAAAAATATTGACATTGCAATTAAAGCATTTGCAAAAGTAGTTAGAATTAAAAAAACAGCCAAACTTGCAATTGTCGGTACAGGTGAAAGTTATCACCGACTAGAACAATTAGTTGAAGATTTGAAAATTACACATGCTGTTACATTCCATGGTCATGTAGGAGAAGAAGAAAAAGCAAAACTACTTGCTAGAAGTTGGGCTGCTATTCAACCATCTCAAATGGAAGGCTGGGGAATTACAGTTATTGAATCAAATGCAGCAGGTACACCTGTTATAGCGTCTTCAGTTAACGGTTTACAAGATTCAGTGAATGACGGTCAGACAGGAATGCTTGTTCCTGCAGGGAATGTTACACAATTTGCAAATGCAATGATGCAATTAGCCGAAGATGACGTACTAAGAATTAGATTATCAGAAAAAGCACGACTCTGGGCTAAGAATTTTGACTGGACCAAGAGTGCTGATGTCTTCTATAACTTAATTGGTAGCAATTTTGGACAACATGTTTTCAAATCAACCTACTCAGAAAATGCCTTCACAGCCGTTGAAACCACTATTAATAACGTATAATTTTCTTAATCTTCATTTAGGTACTATCCATATCGGCTTTAATTAATAATTCCAAAAATCTTTTCTAGCTTGACACTGAGGCCAGAATTCCGTATAATATACTATAAGATATTATTATCTTGACGTATGTCACATTTATTTATTAAAAAATTAATAGAACGTAATAAAGAATTACTAGCGGAAGCCCTTATAGAAACAGAGGATCAAACGATGCGGGGTTCGTTTGCGAACAGTATACGGAAAAATCTCGTTTCAATTCTTTCCAACAGACAGGTTTTTATCGGAGGTGGAGCGTTAATTATCTCAACTTTTGTTGCAAATATTCTTAACTATATTTTTAATGCATATCTGGGAAGAGTCTTAACATTTAATCAATATGCTCTTATTGGACTTATCGGAGGATTTTATTCATTTGCCTCTATTTTTTTCGGTGCATATTCTACAACAGTTATTTATCGAAGTGGCTTTCTTATTGGAAAATATGGTGAAGCAGCTGGTTATAGCTTTTGGAAATATGCTAGTAAGTTAAGTTTATATCCTTCAATTATTATTACAATTCTTTGGATATTTGCAATTCCATTTATGATGAATTTTTTCCATACAGATAATATCTATATATTTATCTTTTTTGGTCTTATACTGTTAATCGGATTCATTGGCAATATAAATCAAGGTTTCTTATTTTCCAAAATGATGTTTAAATCACTTGCTGTGATAAGTTTGGCTGATCCTTTGGTAAAGTTAACTGCCACCTTTATACTCGTTGTTTTAGGTTTAAAAGAATGGACGTTTTCTGCAATACCTGTATCTGTTTTTGCCGTTTTTACAATAGGATGGATACTTATTCTAAAACAAATAAAAGATAAGAAGACTAAGGCACCTGCTAAAGAAGTAAAAGAATATTCAAAGAAATTTTTTCTTATATCTCTTCTCTCAGGATTTTCTGCTGTTGCTTATTTCACTTTTGATATATTTCTTGCAAAACATTTCCTTACACAAACACAAGCAGGTGAATATGCATTGGTATCACTTGTCGGAAAAATGGTATTTTTTCTTGGTAATTTAACTTCACCATTTATTACTCCGATTATTAGTAGATATGAAGGAGCCAAGAAAAATTCTCTCCATGCATTGTATGCTCTTCTCGGATGCACAGCTCTATTTTCTTCTATTGGTTTTATACTTTTCGGCATTTTGGGACATTTTACTGTTCCAATTCTTTATGGTGAGAAAGCACAAATAATTGTACCATACGTACTCTTCTTTACCTTTGGAATGACTTGCTACACTATTTCAGGTGTTCTGGTTAACTATTATTTGGTTCGAAAAGTGTATACTTTTATTATAGCTCCTGCGTTTCTTGTTCTTTTACAAATAATTCTTATTTCACTTTTTCACGATAGTGTAAAAACAATTGCCGAGATAATGTCGTTTGTATTGACATTAAATTTACTAGTAACTATGGGACTGCATTTAACGGTCAAACAAGTTAAATTATTTGAAAAATCATTTGTAAATTTTATGGAATCACTCATTTCGCGATATCATGAAATTAAATATATATGAAGAAGATAACTGTTACCATAGGTATTCCTGCATTTAACGAAGAATTAAATATCGAGGCTTTTTTACTGTCAATCTTTAAACAGGATACGAAAAAAATTGATCTTAAAGAAGTACTTGTTTATTCCGATGCAAGTAATGATGAAACCGATACTATTGTTGAAAAAACAAGAAAAAATCATCCATTAATTAAACTT
>JBEPUU010000055.1:0-7439 GCA_041691355.1 bacterium
AAAATCAAAATCTGTGGCAGAAGGAATTCCTTCATCGTATCCGCCAAGAGTCATAGCTGTTTCCTTTTTAAAAAAAAACATACTTGTTACCGCTTCTTTCTTTCCCGAGGCACGAATAATTTGAGAAACTGCACGTTTTGCTCGCCAGTAATTTGCCAAGATACCTTTTTTATCAGGATGAACTTTTAAATAACCTAAAGACAATCCATCAGTGTTGTTTTGAGTAAAATAATCAAATGATTTCTGAACAAAATTATCGGGGAAAATAGCATCGGCATCAGTTTCGATAATGTATTCGCCCGTTGCAAGATTAATACCTTTGTTACGGACAGCGCCTTCGCCATGAGTAGAATCGAAATGAAATATTGTTATATTTGAATGTTTTTGCTGAAGACTTTGAATGATATTCCAGCTGTTGTCACTTGAAGCATCGTCAACAATAATGATTTCAATATTGTTGTATGTTTGAGATTGCAGGGAAGCAACACTTTGCTCAAGCCACAGTGCTTCATTGTGAACGGGGAGTACGATAGACACTAATGCTATACTGCTCATTGTAAGAGCAGACTATCATGAAAATACTGATTAATCTAGTAGGTATTATGGGACACGACAGCCAAGAACGCTGTGCAATTGATACGCTCAATGCATTACTGCCAAAGCTCATCGGTCATACTGTTGATATAGTTGCACCCAGGCATTTTCCGAAAGGATCTGTTGTTGGTTCATATCGTTCATTTCATCAATATTCTGGATTGTCCAATAAACTCTATGTGGTATTTTTTGTACAAGTAGTACTTCCATTTATTATGCTTCGACGAAACTCGAAAGTGATATATTCTCCCGTAACTTCTTTTTCTGTTATATGTGCTAAAAAATCAATCCCTACTATTCATGATTTAGATTATCTTCATTCTAAAAAACAAGGATGGGCTGAAAAATATATTAAAATGCTCTATCGTTATTCTGCCATAGTAACACCGTACACATTTGTTATTTCTGAAACAATTAAAAAAGAAATTGTCGATATGTATCATGTTACTGCTGATAAGTTCGTTGTCATTCATAATGGATTACCTGCATTATCAAATGAAGAAACTGCTATAGGTCTTCCAGAACGATACTTTTTATATATTGGAATATATCGCCCACGTAAGAATATTGAATTTATGATCAAAGCATTTTCTGCAGTAAAGGACACTGTGCCGTATATGCTAGTACTTGCGGGCTCAGTTCAAAAAGAAGAAGTGCATTTACGGGTTTTAGCACGATCTCTTGGTTGTAATGATCGTATTATTTTTACAGGGTACGTATCAGATGAAAAGAAAGTCTCATTACTGAAACATGCTAGCGCCGTTATCTTTCCTTCGTTATACGAAGGCTTTGGGATTCCTATTCTTGAAGCGCAGATAGTTGGAGTACCAATCGTGCTTTCTGATATCCCTGTCTTCCATGAAATAGCAGGAAACGGAGCATTATTTATTGATCCTACGGATACTGCTAGTTTAAGTAAAATGTACAATGAGCTTGCTCTGGGTATGGATATTTCAACTGTCGTAGAGAACGGTAAAAATAATATAAAAAGATTTTCTTGGAATAACACTGCTGATAGTATCAGTTACAAAATAAATGAATATGGAACAAAATAAAAAAACTAAAGTACTTATCGTCAATAAATATTTCGATTAAATTGGAGGTATTGAATCAGTGGTCCGTGCATTAGCAGAGATACACGATGACCAATTAGAAATTACAGTGTTGGTATTAGGAAATACTTTTGAAACGAAGACGAGATCAACAGGAACAATTATTCGCATTGTTAAAAAACAGTTTTCTTTATTGCGAGTTCCTTTTTCATTTAAATTTCCTTTTGTTTTCTGGAAAGAATTACGTACTGCAGACATCGTTCATTTTCACCAACCATTTCCTGTGGGAGAATGGTTATTCATATTGTTTAGTTGGTTCCACACCTTCAGATCCTCGGTGATTATTACTTACCACAGTGACTTGGTGAATCAGCGTCTTTTTCATAAAATATATTATTGGTTCATACGACAGCTTTGCCGCAAAGCCACACTCATTATTGCAACATCAGAACCGATGAAAGAAAACTCTGCAATATTAAAATTATTTAAAAATAAGGTTCAGGTTATACCGATTGTTGAGCATGGTCCGATATCTGTATCACCAAGAAATTATGATCAGTTTAGTTTTTATTTATTTGTAGGAAGACTCGTGTATTACAAAGGACTGCGCTATGCAATTGAGGCTTTAAAAAATACAAACAGTACTCTTGTCCTTGTGGGTATAGGTCCTTTGGAAAATGAATTGCGAGCTTTTGCATTGTCACAGAGTGTTGAAAAACAAATAATATGGAAAGGCTCTGTCAGCGATAAGGAACTTCAAAAATTATATCTAGATGCAAGTGTACTGTTATTTCCTTCGATAGAAATCACAGAAGCAATGGGATTAGTACAGGCTGAGGCAATGGCATATGGATTACCGATTATTAATACATCATTACCCACAGGAGTGCCGTGGGTGGCGCGCCATGAAATGGAAGCAATAACTGTTGTACCAAAAGATTCTAATGCTCTACATCACGCAATGATTCAAATAGCAGAAGATAAAAGTCTTAGAGAAGAGCTAGGAACAAATGGGCGTAAACGTTATGAAGAACTCTTTTCCATAGAACGCATGAAAGAAGAATATAAAAAAGTATATTTGCTAGTGCGTAAAAATAATCTGCAACGTCTTCAAAACGATGCCGATATCAAGTAAAGGGTTTCTGTTTTTTAAATAGTACATATCATATTCAAATTTCTCTTTGGCATCGTCGATGCTGCGAGCATAACGGTATTTGATTTGAGCCCAGCCGGTGAAGCCCGGACGGATGGTGTGACGAAGGAAATAGTAGGGGATATCTTGTTCAAGTTGAGAGACGAATTCGGGACGTTCAGGACGAGGTCCCACTAGTGCAATGTCTCCTTTGATGATGTTAAGCATCTGCGGCACTTCATCCATATGGGTTTTTCGAATAATATTACCCACCGGGGTAATGCGAGTATCTTTTTTTTCGGCCCACAGAGCACCATTGTTTTCTGCTGAACCATCAGGAGCTAAGGCTTTCATGCTACGAAGTTTGTAAATAGTAAACATTTTGCCATTTTTACCAACACGATATTGTTTTATAAATATTGGTCGGCCATCCTCAATCAATCGCGCAATGACGGCAATCAACAGGAACGGAGAAGTGATAACCAGCACAAAGAAAGCAAATATAATTTCAGCAATTCGAGAGAAAAAATATAATGCTTTGTTTTCATGTTGTGTCATGACGAGCATGGCTTTCTCGTCAGTGATGAGCGACAGGGGAATCTTGGCAAAAAATGTTTCATAGCTTTCAGTAAGAGTAAGAGTTTCGGCACTCAATTTTTTACTGGTGATGAGAAGCTGTTGCGGGTCCGTGTGTTCCGCGATAAGAATATCGACAGAACGATCCAGGTTTACATCTTCAATAGTATTCCAATGAATGACATGTTCGCCGAAGTGGGGGTTTTTTGTAAGCTCGATTTGAAGCTCTTTGATCAACGGGCTGGTACCGATCGTACCGATAGAACGAGTGAAGCGAACGGTGAAGAGATGGTAAAACAATCGGCGCCATGTAATGAGCAATACAAAAGAAAAGACTGCCACTAGGATGAGGTTGGTTTTTGGAGCAATGCCGGAGTTGGAAAAAATGTAAAAATATACAATTCCTAAAATGACATTGGTGGCAGTACTGGCAAGGAGTAATCCAATATTGCGGGGATTGGGATTGATACGGCGAAGATTGTAGAGGTCAAAAATAAAAAATACCGTCAGCCAAATGACAAAAAGCCAGACGAAGAGCATTGCCTGTTGGATGATAAACGGGTGCTGCGTATAAATATCAAATCGAATAAGCGTCATGCCCACGAAGGCAATAATCAATGAGAGAACATCTCCGAGAAAGAGAATGGAGCGTTGATGCTGTAACATGGCATTATTATATAATATTTTCGAGATTTGTATAGCTGTTGGTAAACCCTGGCTATTCGTTCTGACAGTGCTACACTATATGCATATGGAACAAAACAACAAAAATGGTAATGGATCAAATCTTAGTAGTGACACAAAATATTTGATTATTGCCGGCGTAGCTATTATTGTCGTCATCGCTCTTGCAATCATCGTGCCTCATCTCAAGAAGCCCGTAGTTGCTCCGACTACTGATACTGCCGTACCTGCCGTTTCTGATACTACCAAAACTCCTTCTGCTACAGATTCCGGCAAACTATCCGCTGATTCATGGACTGCTCTCCTGAAAGAATATACCGGCCGAGTGGTGGTGCTTGGAGCTGATTGTATGGCTACACCAACTACATTGGAAGAAGGATTGGGTACAAAGGTTTTACTTGCAAATAACAGCGACGTGGCACACACCGTTATTTTTGGAAATAATACCGGATACACTATCGGTGCTCGTCATTATAAGACTGCTCTTGTTGCAAACACTGGAAATACTATTATCAGCTGTGATGCAAATCAAAAAGCTGCAACCATTATTGTAAAATAAGCCGTCTTTATGACAGAAAAAAAGAGATCAGTGGTTATCATAAGCGTTATTGTCTTGGTGATACTCATCGGTCTCTTTTTTGCATTTGATAGCACACGGATTCATTTTCGAAACCCCGTAGTGCTCTTGCCGCAATCCCAGCAATTTTTTACCAGTGACAAAGGACAGCAGGTTCAAACAAACGACGACTCCTATTCATTGACCAATCTCAAAGAAATTTCAGGAGGAAATGTTACCAATGCGCTCAGCTATGAAGAAGCATTGAAGTCGTACCAAGGAAGAGTGATGCAATTTGACGCCAACTGTCGGGTGGCACCGGTGACGACCGTGGTGCCGGTAAAAAGCGTGGTGATGCTGGGCAACCAATCAAAATGGCAACGTTCCGTTATTGTGGGGCCTCGAACATACAGCATTGCGCCGTATGATTATGTCTTGGCATCATTTAACAGCCCAAGTCAAAACGGCATTACTTGTGACTCTGTTCAAGATGTTGGTATTATCTCCGTACAATAACTTTGCCGCGCTGTAGTTTTAACGGAGGCTGGTTGACTTTCCGAAGTTTTTTGATACAGTAACAGCGTGTAGTCGAAGAAAACAGGCATTATAAGTCCTGTCGAGGCAACTCTATTTTCTACACTTTATTAACAATAAAAAATATTATGGCAATTTCAAAAGAGAAAAAGCAGGCGATTGTGTCCACTTTTTCAGATATTGTGACCGGGGCTGAATCAGTAGTATTCGTCCAGTTCAACAAATTGACCGTTGCCAACAGTAACGCCCTTCGTCGCAAGCTTCGCGCTTCAGACGTTGGCTACAAAGTGGGGAAGAAAACTCTTTTGAAGCGTGTTCTCAATGAACAAGGCTACACCGGAGAACTTCCTGTGCTTGAAGGCGAGGTTGCTGTTGCATACAGTACTGATCCTATTGCTGCTGCTCGTGAAGTCTATGAATTTCAGACGGTAAACAAGGGTATTATCAGTATTGTCGGCGGCGTATTTGAAAAAGGATACAAGAACCAATCTGAAATGTTGTCCATTGCGACTATTCCACCATTGCAAACGCTTCGTGGCTTGTTCGTCAATATCATCAATTCACCAATTCAGCGTTTCGCAATTGCGCTTGATCAAATTGTAAAGAAAAGTGTGTAATGCATTTATTACTAATACTCTAAATTAATTATATGGAAGAAGAAAAAAAGAACGTGGAAGTTCCTGCGAAATTCAAGGATATCGTTAAAGCTGTAGAAGAGCTTAGCGTTCTTGAACTCAATGAACTCGTGAAAGTATTTGAAGAAAAATTTGGCGTTTCAGCTTCTGCGGTAGCAGCAGCAGGTCCTGCAGCTGCTGCGGGTGAGGCTGAAGAAAAAGACAGTTTTGCTGTGGTATTGGCTTCTGCCGGTGAACAGAAAATCGCTGTGATGAAAGTCGTTAAGGAAGCGCTTGGCCTCGGACTCAAAGAAGCCAAGGATCTCGTTGATGCCGCACCTTCAACTTTGAAAGAAGGAGTAAAGAAAGACGAAGCGGAAGCTCTCAAGAAATCTATTGAAGAAGCCGGAGGAAAAGTAGAATTAAAATAATACTTTTTACTGAAAACAAAAGAGCCGCACCCGTAGGGTGCGGCTCGTTTGTTTGAATATTTCATATCTTAGTGTACTCTAGTGTCAAACCCATCACGTATGAGGAAATCATTATCTCTCTCATTAATGGTGGCGTTCATTGTATCTGGTTTTACGGCAGTACCGTTATCTACGAATGTTCCTGATCAACCAAGGATTGAAGCAGTTGGCTATCAACCACTGTTTCTGACAAGAGTTTCAAGTGTTTTCACACTCACACGGGGATCCGTGACAGAACTATCTTTTATTGATTTGCGAACTGTTAGTTTAACATCATTGCCCTCTGCGGAGCATTACAATTATACTATTCCGTCAGAACCTGTAATTCCTGTGATTACGCCACCACCCAAAATTCAAAGCCTTATCAGGGCTTTTTTCATTTACACCCCAAAAACCACTTGTACGCAAGGGAGTGGGGGAAGTATACTAATCGTGTCTTTACGAAAGAGAGATACACAGAGAGAAATA
The DNA here is from genome assembly GCA_041691355.1 of bacterium. Taxonomy (GTDB): domain Bacteria; phylum Patescibacteriota; class Microgenomatia; order Levybacterales; family UBA12049; genus JACDET01. Next base: position 6,681 of record JBEPUU010000055.1, read on the forward strand.
GCAATGGAAATTCTAGGAAAACTATTAGGCGGTATACAACGCGTAAAAATTATGCGACTCTTTTTGCTCAATCCGGAGCAGGGTTTTGAAGCCGACCAGATTGCCGATCGTTCTCGCATGCAAGTGGCGGCAGCCCGGCGTGCCACCAATCAGTTAGCAGCCATGTCTCTCGTCAAAAAGAAATCATTTGTCAAAGAAGTGGCTGATGGCCGCAGCGGCAAAATCAAGAAGAAGCGTGTGCAAGGCTGGTTTCTTAATCTCGACTTCCCTTATATTGTGGAGCTCAAGCAATTGTTGATAGAAGGAGATTTCTTCAAGCAAGCGGATTTGGTGAAGCGTTTTCGTCCCGCCGGTCGCATTCAATTTCTCGTAGTATCCGGTATTTTCATTCAAAACAGTGAAAGCCGTCTCGACGTGCTCATCGTTGGCGACCATCTCAAGCGCAGCTATATCCAAAAAGCCATTTCTGTGTTGGAAAGTGAACTCGGCAAGGAGTTGCGATACGCAGTATTTGAAGTCGGGGACTTTACCTACCGTGTTTCCATGTATGACAAGCTCTTACGAGATGTCTTTGAATACCCTCACGAACGACTTATTGCCATGAAGGAGTTTTCCACTTTTGCCTTACCAGGCTAGTAGTTTTGCGGTATACTAAAGATACTGTAGTAGGATTACTGCCGTACAGTATTTATTTATAAACTTTTAATACCACGCATTTGCGTATCATCATGCTTATTCAAACCTGGAGTCAAGTATTCC
>JBEPUU010000056.1:0-7435 GCA_041691355.1 bacterium
GGGATAAACTGACCATCGGGCGGAATAATTTTGCAGAAAGACAAGAAAAAAATAAAGTGGTTAAGGCTTATGAAGTAGAACAAGATGTTGTGTTGTACAACGTGTTAGCGAAAGAGAAAGGAAAAAGTGGCTATGAGGAAGCAAAAAGAGATCTTGATGCCTATATGGACATACAATTAAATACGCATCTTGGAGAACGATTGCATGTAGGAGTCAGTCAGTTACATCATAACATTGTTGACGGTGAGCTCAGAGTTGCAGATACCGATGAATCATTGTTAGAAATGCTTGATAGAGGAAGGGAGTATCGACGGAAGCATGGTAAGCCGATTGATTGGGATCGCGAAGAGGCTGAGGTACTGGGGTTTGAACGTATCCAAAAAAAACTTGCCGATCCAAATACACCTGTTGGAACAATGATGTTTTTTGTGTCGCCACCTGGAGATGTTGAGAAAGGGTCTATTTATAAGAACAATTTTTATGATGTTCACCGAAAAATATCAGAAAAAAAAGTTATCTCATCTCGATATACTTCAGGATTAACTCCAGAAGAGTCTCATCAGCGATTAAGATTAGTAGATAGGCGCTATGATAGGGATGAGCTCCCAACGGATGCGGAAATGATTGCTAACCCTGTTGAAGTTGAGCCTGGAACGAAAGGACTTGAGACGCCTGATGACGTTCATGACTATATGCATGTTGATCACAAGCACATGAGTAAAGAAAAATTTGTAGTTGTTATGCAAGCATGTCAGCCACTGAAGGATGATTATAAAAAGTTTTTACGAAAAGATCCAGATAATATAGCTGAACATAAGAAGAGATTAGACATCCTTATGAATTATGCTGATAATGTTGCTAAAGAACTAAAGCCTGTCTCTGAAGGTCAAGTTGTTGCTTTATCATTAGATCAAAAAGATGCACGTCCGTGGATTCCTCCCCAAATTGATAGAGAGGCTCTTGGTCGCCAAGAGGTGCGAGTTGCAGCAACTGGATGTGGATCATCTGGTGGTAGTGGTGATTCTATTTTTAGCGTAGCAGAAGCAGGTGATAGTCGATACACAGGGGAAAATGCCAAAGATGATCCAAATCTTTGTCATTGTGGTGGCAATGAGGCTCATTTTCATTGTCCAGGGAATGGAGGAACATGCCTTCATGAGATTATCGTAGGTAAAGGGACAAGTAGTTGTCCGGAATGTGGTGCTGGAAAGGTCTGTTAGTAATGAAAAATGCCAAAGACTGTGAAGTTTGTTATAAAATCATCTGCAAGGGGTGTGGATGGGTGGCTGATGACGATGCTGTTTTGAAAATTCAGAACGGTGAGATAACCTCCTGTCCTATGTGCGGATGGAAGCCTAATTAACAGCCTATAGTTTTGGTGCTATACTATCTCTACTATGGCACGAAATGAAATGATGAGGGCCCCAGAATCGCCAACTAGAGCCGCGGATTCTTATAGAGCACAAAGAAAAGAAAGGACTAGACGGCTATTTTCAGGTGGATTAAAAGATATCGGTATAGGTGCACTACTTACTGTTGGAGCAGCAATTACGGCTGGTCTAGGTGCTCCCGTGGTAGGATTGGGACTCTTAATTGCCGGTTTTGCTGTAGGAACATACGGCGTGCTTAAAAGTGCTGTAGGTGTTGGAAGTGGTGTTACTAATACCGTATTTGGAGTTTGAAAAATTATTCTATGCAAACCTATAACGATATTCTTCTAGCTATTCTAAATTGTATCGACTATCAAAATGACAAAGAGATGTTTGTCAAAGAGTTTCACGCATTGAATCACCTTGATGCAATGGGTAGTCTTATTCCACAACTTCCCAAAGACATTCAAGAGAAAATACGAGCTTGTGGCAATGATCCTGAAAAAATGAAGCAACTTATTCCGGAAAAAGCGTATAAAGATGAATTTACCAGAGTCTCTCTTGAGGCTCTTAAAGAGTTTCTAGATGCTGTTTTACCTACACTAAATGCTCTGCAAAAAGAAAAGATTGCCAATTTTATTTCTTCGTGTTCAAACCCCATTCCATTGCCTCTCTAGCCTTATCGTGATAAGATACTACTATGGATCCAAGTACACCTACTGCTCAAGATGTGCAAAGTCAAAGCTCATCTGATCAACCTGTGAGCCCGACTCAACAGTCACCATCAGTTCAGCTACCACAGCCTGTTCAAACGCCACCGAAAACGCAGGTGACGATTTCTTCTGGCAATAAAGAGGGTCAACCTTCAATGATGGTTGCAGAAAGTCCTGATGGAGATGAAGAAGATGAAGTTAAATCTGCCCCGCAAGAAACCAAAACCCAAGTTGTCGGGCAACAAGGAGGAGGCATAGAGGAAGAAGTTGCTGAAATACGGCCTTCTGTTCCTGAAATTTCAGCAAGCCCTGAAGTTGAGAAAGTAATCGAGAAGTCATCTGACCAGGAAAAGCCTGAAATTCCAAAAGTTCTTCAGGACGCAGGAGTGACCCATTCCGGTCCTGGCATTCCAGTTGATGTTGATGTAAAACAAAATTCGTTTGGTGTTAAAAAATTACCTATAACGTATCAACAGGCAGCCGTTGAAGAAAAAGTGACCAAACTTCACGATTCCAAACATTGGTTGATGGGAACGGTTATGTATATTTGGAGAAAATTACATCCCAAATTGGGAAAGAACGGCGTCGTAGCAATAGAAAATAGCATACCTGCCGCAACAGAGCAGATTGAGATAGAGAAAGGAGAGATAGAAGTACAAGCTAGTACCAAATCTGAAGTTTAGATATGCATCTTGGAGCACTAACAACTGAAAATATTTTTACCGTTTTAGTATCACTAGTAGCAATTGGGCTGGGACTTGCAGTGATAGGAACAGTTTTGGGGGGAATTTGGTTCGTATTTGTTCTCTGGCTTCGATATCGCAATCGCGAATCGCTATCGTTAAACTCTGTCCTTTTGCAAGTAACTGTTCCACGAGAAAACGAAACCAAAATTGATGCCGCAGAACAACTTTTTGCAAGTCTCTATGCACTTTATGGGTCAACACGATTTGAATATTTCAAGCCTCAGCCTCATGTCTCATTTGAAATTGTGGGACTTCCAGGGGATATCCGTTTTTATGTCAATGTCCCCGCAAAATATCGAGACTTTGTTGAGAAAGAAATAAATGGAGCGTATCCTGAAGCAGATATTGTGCCTGTCAATGATCCTGCAGCCAAGCAACGCGACGGAACGGTGATCGGAACAGAATATAATATTTTCTCCGACAATGGCAAGGTTGCATTTATGTGGATGAATTTGAAAGGAGCAGATTATCTACCGATTAAAAATTATAAAGATTTGCCTGTTGATCCGCTTTCAACGCTTACTTCAATTTTGGGAAAGATGCGTGAAGGCGAGGGCGCAGCAATTCAGATAATGATTCAACCTGCAGATAGCAGTTGGAAAAAAATCGGACGTAGTTATATAGGAAGTGTTAAAAAAGCAGAATCCAATCCTGAGAAGGCAAGCTACAAAACCGACGCTAAAGAATTGGAAGGTGTTGAAAATAAGCTTAGCAGACCGGGATTTCATACAACAGTTAGAGTTGTTGTCTGTGCTCAAACACAGGAAGCAGCAAATGCTCATTTGAGTAATATTAAAGGTGCGTTCAGCCATTTCTCAGGCATGAATTCTTTTAAGAAACGATGGCAATTTTTCAGGGGATTGTTCATGACTGATTTTATCTATCGCTATTTCCCAATGATCAGACAAACATCGGTCCTTTCAAGTGAAGAGCTGGCAAGTCTGTATCATTTCCCCAATAAAAGTATTGTTACACCTGGTATTCATTGGTTGCATGCGAAGCGTTCAGCAGCTCCATCTAATATCCCCACAACAGGATTATACTTAGGACGAAGTGTCTATCGGGGTCTCGCACGTTCAATTTATGTTGAACGCGATGACAGGCGTAGGCATTCATATATCATAGGAAAAACTGGTACAGGTAAGACAGAGTTTCTCAAAAGTATGATTATTCAAGATATTAATAACGGTGAAGGTGTTGCTGTCATTGATCCTCATGGAGATTTGGTAGAAGATATCTTGAAAGTGATCCCGCCTCACAGAGCAGAAGATGTTATTCTTTTTGATCCATCTGATTACGAGCGTCCAATGGGTTTTAATATGCTTGAAGCAGATACGGAACAGCAAAAACATTTTGCAGCGAATTCAATTATTGGACTTATGTATAAGCTGTTTGACCCTAACAAAACCGGTATCGTCGGTCCTCGTTTTGAACATGCTGTACGTAATGCAATGCTTTCAGTTATGTACGAAAAGGGGAGTACACTTATTGAAGTTATGAGAATTTTGACAGATCAAGCATATGTGCAGGAAATATTGCCAAAGATTGAGGATCCGATTATTAGACGGTACTGGACGGATCAGATTGCTCAGACGTCGGATTTTCACAAATCTGAGGTGTTGGATTATATTACCTCAAAGTTCGGTCGATTTGTTACTAATAAAATGATCCGAAATATCATTGGGCAATCAGACAGTGCATTCTCTTTCCGAAAAGTCATGGATGAACAAAAAATTCTTCTTATTAATCTTTCTAAAGGAACAATCGGTGAGGAGAATTCTAACTTCCTTGGATTAGTTCTCGTGCCCAAAATCCTGGTCGCTGCTATGTCTAGGCAAGATATGCCAATGAGTGAACGTAAAGATTTCTTTCTTTACGTTGATGAGTTCCAGAATTTTGCAACGCCTGATTTCGCGCAGATTCTATCCGAGGCTCGAAAATATCGTCTGAATTTGATAGTTGCGAATCAGTTCATTGGACAGATGGAAGAAGAAATAAAAAATGCTATTTTTGGAAACGTAGGTACAGTTTCATCATTCCGTGTCGGTGTGACGGACGCAAATTATCTTGCACATGAATTCCAGCCAATCTTTAGTGAACAAGATTTGATTAATGTTGATAAATACAATTGTTATATGAGAACAATTGTCAACGGAGAGCCAGTAAGGCCGTTCTCTTTGGACACGACCAAAGATGTTACGAAAGAAAAAGCGCTTGAGAATCCACGAGTTGCCGAGTTGGTAAGAGAATTGTCTCGACTGAAATATGGAAAATCAGTTGCAACTGTAGAAACAGAAATGGCACAACGGGCGAGATTATAAGGGATTAGGGACTAGGAAAAAATACTCAAACCAATAGGCGTACCCCAGTAATACCATTACTATCATCTCCTTTCTTTGTCCAGTCTTTTGGATTTGTCAGTAGAGTTTATTAGCAGTTTGTTATGCAGATTAGCTTGATAGTATCCTAATTAATATTCATCAGAAGGAAAAAGCCGATGAGAAATGCGGTAAGGAGTGCATTTGCGATACTGATTCTGACAAGCACTTTAATATATCCGGGTGCATGAAGTCCAATTGCTTTTGTTACGCGAACTGTTCTGTCATGATAAAGCCAACTGAGCGCAATGACTACAAGTACTGCTAGTAGATAGAATATGAGAATAAATACTTTTACGTGATTGAATGTAAGTAACGGCATAATGATTATATCAATATACTATTAATAAGTTGGGCTACTATTTGCGTGCTGTTTAAACCAGATGGTTTGCGGAGACATGCTTGGCTGTCTGCCATCAAGCAGTTGTTGTGTTAAATAGGTAGCAAGCTCGTGTGATCCCTGGATATCTTTGAGAATAAATTCTTCTTGATGAGTCGGTCGATCAAACGTGATTGAGATATCTCCCATGTCTATCATTTCATTAAGAAATCCATTACTTCTGAGATCAATTTCTGTGCAGTTAACTCGATCAAGCATGACATCATTGACACTGTATGAAGTAAGGGGGGTATATCGTAACTCAAGTATTTTCCTGTTTGTCAAAATATACATATGGAAATACCAGTCAACAATAACTTTTGTAACAAAGCTAATAGCAATACTGATCAAAAGCAGTGATGTGACAAAGAACAGAGATGGAGACGCGATGAAACTGTGAAAGAAAACAAATGCACTTGAGATAAAAAAGAGTGTAAGACAACCCGTGAAAAGAATTGGTGTTATTACAATAAACGGATGTGTTCGTTTTACCAGAAGTAAATGTTCGTCTTTGAGGGTTAGGAAGATATTCCAGTTCCCACTAGTTATCATGTCTTTTGTGTTTTTCATAGCAACTCCTTTCTTAGGACAATACTGATATAGGACTTTTAGTTAAAGGAGTTCTAGCGAGATCTCTATCATCATATGGATTTCCTGTAAAAATTAGATGATAAGTGCATAAGAATTAAGTAAGAGAGTTTTATTGATGCTGTGCAATGATAGTATTCACATCTTGTTTGAGTGAACCAACTATCTGGACAACATTTTCTGCTGCGAAGACGAAGATATTTTGTTTTTGACAAACTATTTCAAGTGCTTTTTCATCGGCAACGGATGGTATTGTTGCAGTATTGGTATATGGATACATGATTGAGTCTGAGCCGTTATTATGACCCAAACCAAGTGAATGTCCCATCTCATGAGCCAATGTATGAATAAGCTCATGCTGAGAGTTGGTAATATAGATATCGATTTCCTCATTTGTGCCTTCTCGTGTATATTCGCCTTCTTCAGGAGTTGAATTAAGGACAGTGTTAAACGTATCTACTTTTTGATTCAGCCGCTGAATTTGTGAATTATATTGGTCAGTTGATTGATTAAGTTGGACTGCCATTTGTTGCAGTTGCGCGCCTTGTTGTTGTAAGGATTGTTGTTCTTCAGTAAGTTTGGCATATGTGTCTTCCGGTGCTCCACCTTTGTTATTCCAATATTGAATTTGAGAGTTAAGATCATTACTCTGCTGCTTAAATGCTGCAACTTTTTGCTCATATTCTGATATTTCAGGTTTGAGGGTGCTTTTTTGTTGAGTTACTTGATTATTGAGTGTCGTAATTTGCGAGTTAAGGGACTGACGCTGATCATATACCATGTTAATTGGCATACGTGCGTCAGGATCATATCTCAAGAGCACTGAGCCGTTATTATTTTCCCATGCTTTACCCGCTTCTTCTGCATCACTTATTAATTCTTCTTTGCTTATCTCAAAGCGTGGGTCAATTGTTCCAATACGAAATGTTTTTGGTGTATCACAGGGGGAAATAAAAAGGATGTGATTCGCTTCTGCCAAAAGTGGGGTTCTAAAAATATAACCAACGATCAGTAATACACCAACAATCAGAGGTATCAGTTTTTTCATTCTTTTATTTTATACTCTTCTTACTGTATTTTGCAATTTACCAAGAAATTATATTGCAAAATCAGTCTAGAAGAAGTTATGCCTTTCAAACTCGACAGGTTGGGCATAAATCATGTTTGGATAACTAGCAAGAAAAAACGTAAGAGATTGGAATAGTGATATAATTATTCAATGATAAAAGCGGTACTTTTTGATGTTGATGGAGTTCTCCTT
>JBEPUU010000057.1:0-7386 GCA_041691355.1 bacterium
GCACTTGTGAGTGGAACATTTGATATTAACGGCGTCATTCCAGCCGATGCGACAGTCTCAATCGTTAGGACAGATATACTCTCTCACAGCAATACAACTATTTCCCAAACCTTCCCTGCAGTCGATCAAGGAACATGGAGCTTTGATACTGTTACTTCAGGAAAAACATATAATGTTCTCGCCAGTATTATGGTTCAGGGAAAAGTAATTGCTGAATCAGATCCTATCGAAGTGACTGCTCCTGCTGATGAAGAAACGATTATACTCAATATTCCGCAGACCCAACCCTCGGGATCTGCTGTTATTTCTGGAAATATTAGAGTCGATGGATATATTCCACAGGGTTCAACAATTACGATCCAGGGACGTGCGCTTGGCAAAAAAACATATTCAACTATTGCATCCAATCTTCCAGGTACACCAAGTCAATTTATGAGTTACGCGAGCGCAATTGCTGGACAATCATATGAAATAGTCGGAATTCTTCTTGATAAATTAGGCAATCAAATTGGAATCTCCCCAACTCATGATATTACGGCTCCGGCACTCAACGAACAACTTACTATCAACTCAAAAGCATTACCCCCAGCAGTTATCACACCTATTCCGACTGTTCAAACAGCAACTTCAGCACCTACCCAAACAGCACCAACACCTGTCCCAGCTCCGACGATGATTTCCGGAAGTATTGATTTCAACGGCGTCGCACCCGCAAATTCTAGAATCGTAATTCTTGAAAAAGTGTACAACAGTCAGCAATATCAAGTAGCCGTAAATAATGTTACCCCTCAGGACAATGCTACATGGCAATGGACTGGCGCCAACGCTGGAACCTGGTATGATGTCATTGCCGTTCTCAAGCATACTCGATCCGATGGCACCGACCAAGACATTGCAACTTCACAAACTCAATCCATCGCAGCACCCGCAACGAACGCGTCACTGACAATAAATTCAGGTATTGTCTTAAGTGCACCCAACGGAACAATTACTGCAAGCTGCGGAAGCCTTTCAGGAACAACATGGGGTGGACAGATGTCATATGCATCAGTTCCAGGTGCACAATCGTACTGGCTGGAAGTTGGATCTGCGGAAGGCTCAAATGATATTTATAATTCAATACAAAACACAAACAATCAATCCAATCAGACAGCTGGCGTTAACTTTAATAATGGAATCACATATTATGCAAGATACGCATATGCCACAAGTCTTAATGCGGGACAGCCTCAATTTTCACCTTTTTCAGCATCAACACAGTTCAAATGCAGTCAATAGTTTATTTCACGACGTGGTATGTGAGGAGGACATTCCCAGATTCAAATGTTCGTTCTTGTATTAAATTAAATTTCACTCGTTTTTTCAAACCTTTAAATAAAGTAGTTCCCTCTCCGATGGCAATTGGATTTTCCATGATTCGAATTTCATCAAGAAGTCCCCATTCAAGAAGACTGACACAAAGAGTATTACTCGCAAGAACAATGATATCTTTTCCGGGTTGTTCTTTTAATGTTTGAATTTCTTGTTTAACATTATCACTAATCAATCTGGCGTTCTTCCAATGCTCTGTCCGGATGATTTTTTTTAAACTCGTTGAAACGACAAGCTTAGGAGTATTATTCATAAGATCGGCAACTGCAGGATCTCCTTCAAGCCCAGCTTTACTTGGCCAAAATTTTTCCATAAGTTGATACGTCCGTTTGCCAAAAAGAATCGTGTCCGCTTCCATCATTTGTGGGACAGCAAAGTCATTGAATTCCGCATCAACATTATGCCATGACAAATCATGCCCAGGCCCTTCAAAGTACCCATCAAGTGTCACCATCATAAATAAAAATATTTTTCGCATAGTTAGAGTTTTGGTTCGTAGCGAAGAGCAGTAACGCCTGATTTGAAAGTAGTTGATTCAAGAAGCGTAAGTATAGAATAGCTTTTTTCGTCGAATAATTTCTTCCCACTTCCTAGAATAATTGGATAAACTACCAAACGAATTTCATCTACCAATTTTTCTTGTAATAAAAAGTTGACCAATTTCCCACTTCCTGCTACAAGAATATCCCCACCCTCATCTTTCTTAATTCTCGCAACTTCTTTTGCAACGTCTTTATGAATGATTTTGGAATTCTGCCAGTCGGCTTTTTTCAGAGTTTTGGAAACAACATACTTCTGCATGCCGTTCATTTTCTCCCCAAATTCCCCCGTTCCTTCCATATGAGGCCATGCTTTGGCAAATCCTTCATACGTTACTCTTCCAAGAAGTTGAGTATCAGCTGCCATGAGTTCATCGTATTTAAATTTCATGATGTCATCACCTGAAAATTTAAACGTCCAACCTTGGTGCTTGTAATCAGATCCATCGGGACCAGGAGCTTCAAAAACACCATCGAGAGAAACAAATTCCGATACAATTATTTTTCTCATATTAGTTTATAAAAAGAGTATATTCTTTAGATAAATCGATATCAAACAATATTCTTATCAACTGCTTCTTTAATAAGATCTATCAATTCTTTTTCTTTAATCACATCATTCTCTGCAAAATCAATCGCTCTATTTTGTTTTGATTCCAATCCTGCATTAAATAAATGATTCTTATCTTTGAGGAGCGCTCCTTTGAAGAAGTTTATCTTCACATGATTCTTAAAATTACTTACCGCACAAACTAATTTTTTATGCACATATACTCCCGTACCCCATTTCCATTCTTCAACAATTTCCGGGTCAGCAGTGTGAATAAGCTTTCGTAACTTTGTCATCATGTCACCCTGCCAACCCGGAACTCCTGCAATTTGTTTATCGATGAGTTGGGACGCATTCATTTTGTATCACTATTTTGCATCTTTTCAAGGAGTTCGTCAAGATGCTCATAACAATTACTTTCCTTCGTAAACCTCTTTCAATTTTAAAATATCAAATTTCTTCATCTGCATAAACGCTTGTGTAACACGCTCTACTTTTGCAGAATCTGAATCTGATAGATACTCGTTCAAAACTGTTGGGACTATTTGCCAGGTGACTCCGAATTTATCCTTGCACCAACCACATTGTTCAGCTTTTGGATCAGAAGACAATTTTTCCCATAAGTAGTCTATCTCTTCCTGAGTTTCACAATTTACTACAAATGATGTAGCAGGTGAAAATGTAAAACCCTCCACAGGGCCGCCGTTTAATCCAACGAATGTCATTCCTTCTATTTCAAATTCAACGGTCATAACAGTCCCTGCAGGCTTTCCTGCTACATCAACAGCAGCATCTGTGTATCGTTGAATCTTGGTAATCTTTCCTTTTTTGAAAACAGAAACATAATAGTTCGCTGCCTCTTCTGCTTCACTATCAAACCATAAAAATGGTGTAATTTTTTGTATATTTGCCATATGTATTCACCTACTTTCTTGCTATAAATTAACGCAAATCGTGAGATTTGTATTAAGCTTTTTTTAAAAATTCTCCCAATTTATCCAATTGTTGATTCCAACCCATTTCCATTCCTTGTAGTGGACCTGCTGCTTCGGGTGTAGTTTTGGTTACCTCGATATGCACTGTCATTTTTGTCTTTCCGTTACTTTCGTCAAACATTACAGTACACAGATTCTGCAAAACCTCTTTACCATTTACAATTGCATTGCCGATAAAAACTAATTTTTCTGGCTCTTCCACTTCTTTAAATTCTCCAGTCATGGGCCACTCCTGGCCTTTCAGTGGACCTAATTCTTCTCCTGCCAGCATGACAATATGGAGTTTTCCACCTGGTCGAGCTTCCCATTCACAGGTTGGATTGGTAACTCCACGTGGTCCCCACCACTGTGCAACTAATTCAGGATCTGTCCATGCCTTCCAAACGAGATCTCGAGGAACATCGTACATTCTCTCAATTGTTAATTCTTTTTTTGTATCATTCATTTCATTCACCCCGCTTTCTTTTTTTCTCTTTCCAACACCTTATCCAACGCATCAAATCTCTCTTCCCATAATTTACGATAGTTATTAAGCCATGTATCAATTTCTTGAAATTTTTTGGGAGAAAGCTCATAAATGCGTTGATTTGCATGAGGACGCATCTCAACAATTCCTGCGTCGGCAAGAACTTTGAGATGTTTTGAAACTTGTGGTTGTCGTATATGAAGCGTCTCTGATAATTCACCGACTGGTCGCGGTCGGACGCGTAAAAGTTCAACAATTTGAAATCTACTTGGTTCTGCAAGTGCACTAAATATTACCAAATTCATAAAAATAATATATCACACGAGGAATATTCCTGTCAAGGAATATAGTAATATTGCTCTATTTCTTTTTCACGTTGAGTTGTGAGGTGCATTCTGAGCAGCGGGTGGCATTTATATTAATTTCAGAAAAACAATATTCGCATTTCTTGGTTGTCGGGTCGATGGATTTTCCTGATTGTGCCAGTTGCTGCAAATGGTTCATCGGCACAACGACAAAGAAATAAACTACGAATGCGACGATCAAAAAAGAGATAAAAGCATTAATAAAATCACCATAATTTATCTGCACTTTTCCGATCATAAAGTACAGTGAAGAAATTTTATTCCCACCACCGATAAGAGCAATAATCGGAGTGAGAAAATTTTTAACGAGTGCCTGGACAACAGAATTAAATGCAGCACCTATCACCACACCGACAGCAAGATCAACTACATTGCCTCGTAAAATAAACTTCTTAAATCCATCCATAGTGTAACTCTACTGATTATATATAATAGTATACGAAAATTCCAGCTTGACTATTTCTAATTTGGTGATATGCTTGTGTTATATTCTTTCGGGGTATTGTGTAAATCAAAATCGGTGGTAAACTCCACGAGTCGCCTAGGCGACACGAGTCTGTGAAACTCAGACAGCGACCGTCCTTTTAACAAACAAGTTAAAGGACCCTGAGTACAAACGAAGGGTACTAAAGTCGGGATGAAAGGAAGAATAAAAATTCGTTTTTGAAATAGATATGGTGAATATCTGTTTTGCGGATTTATTGACCCCGAAAGGGGTTTTTTTATGAAAAAATTACTTTCAACCGGTCCAATATTTATTGTCATTGCAGCTCTTCTGTGGGCAGTAGACGGAGTATTTCGTATCAGTCTTGCTGCACTTCCACCTGCAGTTACTGTTTTTTACAGTGATCTTTTTGGATTTATCGCACTTCTTTTTATCTATTCCAAATGGTTTGGTGATCTAAAAAAGATGACCAAAAAAGAATGGATTGCTATTGCAATCGTTGCTCTTTTTTCAGAAGCAATCGGAACAATTCTGTATACTTCAGCACTTCAAATGACAAAATTTCTTCCCTATTCAATTGTGGTGATTCTAGAGCAGCAACTCCAACCTATTTTTGGAATCATAACAGCAGCTATATTACTTAAAGAAAAAATATCCAAAAATTTTGTTATTTGGGCTGTTGTTGCTATCGTGGCTGTTTATTTCGTAACGTTTAAAAATCTCAGTGTTGATCTACACACGGGTTCTCAAACAATTCTAGCAGCTATTTTTGCAGTAACGAGTGGTATTATGTGGGGTTCATCAACGGCAATTAGTAAGTTTGTTCTTACGAAAGTAAATGTCCTTACAGCAACTGCTGAGAGATTTTCTTTAGGTTCACTTTTTGCATTATTTTTTATTATCCCCATGCATCAAACACAGGCAATGATTCATTTGACTACAACACAAATTTGGATACTTGTTGCAATTACTCTTTCAACAGGAATGGTCGCAACAGCTATTTATTACTATGGGTTAAAGCGTACTCCTGCAAGAATCAGTTCTATTTGTGAACTTGCTTTCCCGGCAGGCGCGATTATTATTGATTATTTTATGTATCACAATTCACTCTCAACAACTCAAATTCTTGGATTTGTTATCCTTATCTATGCTATGTTCAAAGTGACTAGGCAAGAAAGTACCGCAACTGTAGCAAAACTATCAAATAAAAAGACCTCCACGCTCAAAGGATAAACTCAAGTTGACAAATAAAAAACGTTTCTGCTATCGTTAATATATGGACTCAAAGCAAGGATCAGATCAAACAACCCAAACGCCGGCAGAAACTACCAATCCTACTGCTCCTACACAGGAAACACTTTCCACACCCGTAGTACCAGAGACTCCTTCAACTGCACCATCATCTCCTCCTACTCCCGAAACTCCATCAGAGGCTCCTGCTCCGGCTCCAACACCTCCAGCAGGTGATGCAAATCTACAACCAACTAGTGTACCTCCTCCACCAACAAGAAAGTCAAAAGCTCCCTATATAATGGCTAGCATAATCATCTTACTTATTGTTGTAACCGGTGTGATATTCATTATGCAAAAAAAGACAGTACAACCTCAGGCAATGGTAGCCAAACATGTTATGAAAGTGTCGCCTACTCAAGCTCCTCAAGCAACACCTAAAGTTACTCCCATAACGTCGGCAAATGTTGATACGACATTAAATACTACTGATTCTTCCATGCAGCAAGCCGTCAGTCAAGCAGATACAGACCTTAACAATATAAATAGTATTAATACGTCACAAGATAGTACAAGCTCTCTATGAAAAAAATAGCTATTACAACCATCGCAGTTACAGGATGTATGCTTTTACAAAGCGCTTTCCCCGCATTTGCAGCAGAGACATTCGGAGGACAAAAATTACTTAACCAAGCCAATCACATGGGAAAATCCGCAAGTAAAGCTGCTGACAAGCAAGCAAACGAGCTACCAAATATTATTAATCGTTCAAATACAATGATATCTAATCGACTAATGTCATTAAATAAACTATCAACTCGCATACAAAACGACAAAAGACTATCAACAAGCGAAAAAACTAGTCTTACTTCAGACATCCAAACAGATATCAATGGTTTGACATCCTTGAAAACAAAAATTGATGCCGATACAGACGCAACAACGGCACGAAATGACTTGAAACAAATCATAACTAGTTATTACGTCTTTGCAGTGTTTGAGCCCAAACTTCGATATCTTGTTATTCTAAATAATTTACAAACTACCTCGACAAATATCCAGGCGCTTGTTCCACAATTACAAAAGCTTATCAATACGTTTAAATCTCAAGGAAAAGATGTAGCACAATTGCAAACATTGCTCGATGACATCTCATCTCAGTTACATACAGTTAATACAACTATCTCTTCTGATATAACAACGGTTCAGAATATCTCAGCAACATCCAAACCAGCAGATGGAACATTCAGTAAAGTCAAACAAGACATTTCTCAAATTGTGCGAGCAGGACTTGGAAAAATCAAATCCGACTTTGATCAAATGAAGCCGCTTTTCAAACAACAATTAATTACAAAAAGCACTGATACACCAACTCCATCACAAGCAGCAACAGCTACAAATGCGCCGTCCGCAGCACAAGTGAGT
>JBEPUU010000058.1:0-7344 GCA_041691355.1 bacterium
GTAGGCACCTGAAAGGGTGCTTTTTTTATGTCTCCAACTAGAGAGTAGCTATGTCTTGTCTACGGTTACTGGGCGTCTTGCACCTTTGCTGCTTTTCTATTCAACTAATATGGGGCTAGTGGAAGCTAAATCTTCCATTTTTGTTAAGTATAGACGTACGCCACTTGCTTGTCTGTGTTCTGCAACAGGACATACTATAGTCTCTGCTTCTTCTTCAACCGGTGGGTAAGAAATACGTTCTCTTGGGACAATGTCTAGTATATGTGTACTTGAGGGTATAAGAGTTGGTGGTTTATTACTATTTTCTCTAACGGCGCTCACCTCATATGTTCGGGTTTTTCGTTCAACGAGCTCTAAAGAATCCGGAAAAGGAAGAGCTGTATATGCAGGTCTATATGCTTTACTTGTCAATGTTAGCTTGGGGTGAGGGTTTCTCCAACCTTTCGGTATATATACAAGTGTTTCATCTTGTTGTGGTAGTTCCGGAAATCCTGTAATTTCTCCAATTCTAACTGCAAACCCTCCATTCTCAATTTTTTTACCATTAACTACAACATCAGTAACAATTCCTGTGCCTCCTACATTTTCTGCAAGAGCTTTAAATCTTTCAGGTTCTGATGGCCGTCTCTGGCCTGCGAGTCTATCGACTAACATGCTGTGGAGTTTATCATATTCTGTAGGTCATCACAAACTATCTTAAGTTTTATTTTTTTTTGCGTTTCTCATTTTATCTTCATCTCTTCTTTGCCATACATTAATAAGTTGAGTTCCTCGTAGTTGGCACATTCTTATTTGTGGTTGAGGATACTTCATGTCCTTTGGTTGTGCATGTGCTTTATCTGCTCCTTCAAATATCATGTTTAAATTAGCTTCCAATATTTCCGCTCGAACATTTTGCATGAATTTTTTTGCATTCTTCTTAAACCGCAGTTTAGGTAAAAAATTTAACGCGAAATTGAAGAGTGCCGAAGTGGTTGCACCGACATCTCGTACAAGTGTGCTATCCACGTCTGCTATATCAACAACTGGACTTCTTCCATCAGTATTATCTACCGGAACTTTAATTCTACTAATTCCGTTCAAATGTGTTTTAATTTCTATGACTGAGACAGTAATATCTCCATTAAGTATTTTAGTTAAAAATTTCTCGACAGCTTCCTTTGCTGAGATTTTTCCTTTTAAGTAATCAATTTCTTCATTCACCCATGCTGCGTAGTCGTTTAAATGTCTTCTTGTTCCTGGACCTCTTTTTATTTTGTTAAGTGCTGCCATTAAATCCGGCATGTCTTTATTATTTTCAGACACAGTGTATGCTACACGAAGAAGGTCCGGTCTGATGGAATCATTTGTAATAGCAACTGCTTCATTATTTACCAATGCTACAGAAGATGCAGTGACTAAATCTAAATTTTTTCGTGTTTCATTATCCATTCTTTTTCTGTGGCGCACTCTGTCGTGATCTGAATATGGTCGTGCAGAATTAAAGATTACCTTAGGACTAAGTTTTCCGGTATATGTTTGTTCTCTTAAAGATTCCGCGGCTTCTCTGAATTTTCTGTGCGGTGGAGTTATAGAAGGCTCCGCAATATATTCAACTTGTCTTCCATGGTCTCTTTTTGCAAACATTTCTACAACATCATGACTGATAGTTCTGCAACCATCTGCCACGTCAGACATAAAAGGATGAATACCAGGTAGAAATGAATTTAACTTAATGAGGTCATATTTAAGATTAGTTAATGGCTCATTTGAGTGAATCATCTGATCCAAATTATCAATGCCTCCCATCAATGCAATTTCTATAGCACGCTGATCCAGCGATCCAATTTGGCTATAATATCCAGGTGGTGGTTTTGCTTCAGGATTTGGCTTCTGAATTTCATCGACAATTATTTTTGGGGAAGGACGTGTAATTGTGATATCTGTAGCAGGTGGATTTTCAGGATTACGACGACCTTTTCTCCATACAACCGCGACAGTATCTCCACTTCCATGAGAGGTCTTTTCAGTTGACGACGGCGAAAAAGGAGTTAGCCTGCCTGATAGGCGTGGTCTGTTGTCAGTATCCAACGACATAAATTTGTCTTATAGTGTAACATATTTACTGTTTAATTACTAGCTTATGGATGTAAATAATGTGGTTTTAATGGGTTCTTTTATAAGGCTAAAATATGTATTTTTTTAAGTAATTATTTCTATCCTATATATTTTTTACGATCTTTTGATACAATCGCATACTATGGTAGAAAAATGGCCTGAAATATCATTTCAAGAAGCAAAAAAAATTATGATGGGATCTGTGATTGAAATAAGAAAATCTGGGATGGGTAGAGCAAGTGAGATTGCAGGAAGTGTGGCTGATAAAGTAGGTCAAACATTATTTTTTGCTCCCAAAAAACCTATAGATGGAATTTTTACTAGTACTGGTTTTGATCTCGTAGAAGTTCCAGAATTTGGATCAGGAATACATACTCCTGTAATGTTAGTAGATATAAAAGAGGTTTTGGCCCAACGATCAGATGTTCTAACAACAGATTTAGTAAGAACTCTTGCGGTAGCAGATCAATATCCGGAGAAATTTGCGAGAAGATATAGTGAAGTGTATGCAGATGCTTTTGCAGTCCAAAGAGAATGGTTGGGAAGTGCTCCTGCCGTAGCATTTGATCCACGATTGAATGATGAAGAACATTTACGTAGAGAACTACTTGGCGATGCTAAATATTATTCAGATGTTGGGTTTGATGACTGGCAGGCAGCAATAGATGAATATAGTCAACTTAGTAGAAGTATTCCTCAACGTTCACGACTAAAAAAATTAAGACCTGATACGTCAGAATTTCTCATTATGAGACACGTAATGACTGTTAAACATCACGAAAGTGCACAACAAACCTTAGGTGATAAATTTTTCAAAGCAGATGCAGACGAGCGAGCAAGGATTACTGCAATGATATATATGGGTATCGCTCTGAACGCAAGTCAATCTCCAATGGAGAATTAGTCACGTCTTATATACATTTTAGATATGTTTTGCTACACTTCCCGATATGAATTACGAAGCACTATTGGATATTGGACTTGCAAGGTTAGAACCTGTAACCAAGAGGTTGGTATCTCGCGCGCAGAGACAAGCCGAAAAAGATGTGAAGGAGTTTAGGGGTATTGTTCAAATGCCTTTTCATAAAATTCCTGAAATGGGTGTAGTTTTTCCAGGTACAAAGCTTACATTTTTTGGAGGAAAGTTAGATAATGAATTAATTTTTGATACCTCAATAGAGTGGTCACAAAAAACATTCTCTCAAAGAGTATTGGGACCGTCTCCACGTCGCACATGCTTATTTGCCAAAGCTGAAGGAGATATACATATTTT
Organism: bacterium; assembly: GCA_041691355.1. Classification (GTDB taxonomy): domain Bacteria; phylum Patescibacteriota; class Microgenomatia; order Levybacterales; family UBA12049; genus JACDET01. The sequence continues at coordinate 3,371 of JBEPUU010000058.1, forward strand.
AAAACCCGTAGAATATTCTTCTGGTGGTGAAGTCACACTGATGGATTTTACAGTTGTCTCTCCGGTACATGGAGTACTTGTCGGAGGGAGAATTCCGGCAGAAGGTTATGTTAAAGTGGAATTTATACCAATTAATCGATTTCCTCTGGACGAGCGACAAAAAATTGGAAAATCTGTTGCAGGTGATGTTCTAACAGCAGGTGCTATGCTCTTGGGCATGTCCACAGATCACCCAAGTATTAGAACAAAAATCAAATAACTAAATCAGGCTTTGAGATTCGGATTGACATGACAATATATTTTGTGATTTAATAATACTATGTTCAGAATCCTGCTTAGCTGTTTACATGTTTTTTCCTTTTTCTATGTAACTCACCAAGCCCACAGAAACCACGAGTATCACATGACTCCTACACCGACCGTCACGATAAGCGCTGACCCAACAGAAGCACCAACTGGTGCAATTTCCGAAACTCCATCCCCAACTGAAACGCCTACCCCGACTGCTTCTATAAGCTCTGAGCCATCAGATACTCCTACACCAACTGCAAGTCCAACTCCGACATTGGAAGCAACACCAACAATGACACTTACTCCAACACCTACAGCTACGGTTTCACCAACGATAACTCTAACTCCTACACCAACAGCATCAGAAACACCAACTCCAACTCCGGACTCCGCAAAAATTGGAAATGATATTTCATACCCTCAATGTAATAAAACGTTTCCGACAGGACAAGGTTTTGGAATAGTTGGGGTCAATGGGGGTATTGCAGTCACCTCAAATCCATGTCTTAGTACACAACTTCTTTGGGCAGAGCAAGCTACAGGTACTCCTAATCAAGCAAAAGTACAACTTTATGTAAACACCGGTAATCCAGGTGGACTCAATACTCCTTCGTGGCCCAAAAATAATACAGATCCTGACGGAAATGTCGCGCCAAATCCCGACGGTACTTGTGATGGTTCAGATTCACTTGCATGTTCATGGCAGTATGGATGGAATAGAGGAGTCGATGATGTTCAAAATAAATTTATTCCGGCCGCACAAGCAGCAGCAGTTGATATGACACCGTCTGATTATCCATGGTGGCTTGACGTTGAGACAGTTAATTCTTGGGAGTCTGGTTCTGATACTGCACTCAAAAATAACATTGCTGATATGGAAGCAATGGTGACATATTTCCAATCTAAAGGAATAACAGTTGGTATATATTCAACAAGTTCTATGTGGAGTGAAATTGTAGGTAATGATGTTGGATCCGGTAGCAATCTTAATGGACTTCATAGTTGGCTTCCCGGTGCAACGGATGCAAGTGGTGCACAGTCAAATTGTTCATTACCAGCCCTCACATCAGGTGGATTTGTAACAATGACACAATTTACCGCCAATAATTTTGATTACGATTACTCCTGTCTTTAGTGTGCTTCGTTAGAAAATAGGTAAAATCCATCGCGCAAACATTCATTCTCTGCTATACTCTGTGGGGTTTTTAAACTACTATGTGGTGGAAAATATATTTTGGAATAACAATTATTGAAGTGCTTTCAGATGTTCTTAGTTTTTTTATTTTTCCGGAAATCCATATTGTAACTCATATCGTACTGTCTCTTATTTTTATTATTGCTGCTGTAGGTCTCTATGGGTATATTTTTCAGAAAAATATTCTAAGCCAAGTCTTTTGGCAATATTTCTTGGGAATATATATTCTTATTGATATTTTATATCTCATTTATACCGCAGCACCTTCTACACCATTTATCTCGGGACTCTCGTTTATGGAAGTTTATAAGAGTGATAATTTTAGTCTTATAAATGCCGCTATTGGAACAATTATCGATATACCTCTTTTATATGCGCTCTATCGTATGACCAAAGGAGAATTATATCAGCCAAAACAAAAGAAAAAAGAAAATACAATTAAATGGGGGATGATTCAAACAGCATTATGGGGATACTCAAGTGTTCTTACATTTTTTCTTTTTATTCTTGCATTTTTCCCAACCAATGGATCAGATAAAAAAGCAGATCCCACCGATCCAATTTTCATAGCCTGTGTATTTGCCCCGCTTCTTATTTTTTGGTTAATGATAATTTTTCGCTATAAACGTTACAAATGGAATTGGTGGCGTACAACTCTGGTTGCTAACGCACTTCTTTATAGCGGATCAATTATTTTTAGCGTGTTCACGTCTTCATCAAACCAAATCTCTTCTGGGTTTGATTTCATAGCCATATTGCAGTTGCTAATTCTTTTGCTAAGTCTCTATGTTTTTGGCAAGGATCAATTCAATCAGTCGGCGAAACAATCTAATAAAATTCTTACATAATTATCATTTTATACGCATATTGACCTCTTGACAATATTTGGGAAATTATGCTGTACTATAAAGGTGGTAAGATCGATGCTTAAAAACATTTTTACTGTTCGTGATTCCTCTTATAAAAAAGGATTTACTCTTATTGAGTTGCTTGTCGTACTCGGTATTCTTGGTATCCTTGCAGCAGCACTTCTTGCTGCAATCAACCCTATTGAACAACTTAATAAATCTCAAGATGCCAGTATGGAACAATTAGCTGCTGAAATGACAAGTGCTGATAGTAGATATTATACCGCAAATAGTGCTCAACCAGCAGCATGTGCAGGTCTTAGTAGTGCTACATTGAGTTCAACAGCGGCAAATTGTGTTACTGCACTGATTACAAGTGGAGAATTGAAAGGTACATTTTCTCAAGCACCAGACCGAGCTTTGATGGTATTTACAACCCCAAGTGGACAAACCCCAACTGATGCTGCTTCATCAACTGTATGTTTCCAACCTAAATCACATTCTGTACAAGCTAACAGTAATACAAGATATAGTGCAACCGGTGGAAATGGCGTAAATTGTCTAGCTACTGGTGGTGCTTCAGTTACTTGTTATTGGTGTGCACAATAATCGTTGTTAATTCCTCATTTTAATTTCACTCTAAAGATGCTTGAATTCAGTTTTGCTTTCAACTACAATTAAACCTATGTTTAAGCCTGTATCACCCAAAGTTGAATTTGCAAAATTGGAAGAAACAATAAACGATTATTGGAAGAAAAATAATATCTTTGAAAAATCGATTACTTCACGTCCTGCTGACAAGCGATGGACATTTCTGGATGGTCCTCCTTTTGTGACAGGTATGCCACATTATGGATCTCTTCTCTCAAGTCTTCCTAAAGATGTTTTTGGTCGATACTGGACAATGAAAGGGTACCGAGTACGACGCGTGTGGGGATGGGACGGTCATGGTCTACCGATTGAAAATAAAGTTGAAGGAGAACTTGATCTAAAAAGTAAAAAAGATATTGAAAATGTTGTAGGAGTAAAAAAATTTATTGAAGAGTGCAAACACTATGTCAATGTCATTTCTTCAGATTGGGAATGGTATGTTGATCGTATCGGTCGCTGGGTGGATTTTAAAAATGCCTACAAGACCTGGGATACCGACTATATGGAATCGGTCATGTGGGTGTTTAAACAAATGTATGAAAAGGGATATGTATACAAAGGCCTTCGTGTCTCGCTCTATTGCCCTCACTGTGCAACACCAATTTCCAATTTTGAAGTTGCGATGGATGTTGACAATTATAAGGAAATTCAAGATGACACAACTACGTATAAATATAAAATAGTAGGGGAAAAAGATACATATTTTCTCGCATGGTCCACAACTCCATGGAATAAGTTGGTCACCACAGCTCTTGCAGTAAATCCAAAATTTGTCTATGTAATCGTATCTCAAAATGATGAGAAATATATTTTAGCCAAATCCACACTTGAGACATTGGGTGATAAAACATCCTACAAAATTCTAGATGAAGTTAAAGGTTCTGAGCTCGTAGGAAAAAAGTTTGAACCACACTATGACTATTATGAAAATAACGTTAAAGAAGGGGTACGAGTATTTGAGATTATCCCGGGAGATTTCGTTACAGCTG
>JBEPUU010000059.1:0-7334 GCA_041691355.1 bacterium
AGCGTGGACAGGATCAATAATCCCCGAAGGATTGTTTTTCTGCAAGTATGCTCCAAAAGCCAAAGAGAATTCGATGTTGGGCTGCATTATTTCTTGTTTATAGATTCGAGGATCTGTAGCTATAATTGCTTCAAGAGATCTGACACGGTATTTCACCAATGCATTTACCAATTTTTCCCCACCAGCATAAGGGCCTGTTACGAGAGGCATTCTTTTTTTATAAAGAGGATTCAGTGAATAATGAAGATTCGTGCGTGATTCATTGATCGCATCAAATAATTCTGAGTGTCTGACTAATGTCCTCATATCATTCCAGTGCCAGTAAGACGAAAGGGTTTTATGATAGACTACTTGTGAAACAATTCTTCTGAGTAATTGCGATTGCACAACTTCTTCTTTTTTTTCCTGCACATATGTCGTGAATTCTTTGTATCCGTTTGGATATACTATCCCAATCTCAAGATATGGTTTATTCTTTTTTTGGCTGATAAATTCAGGTAACGTAATGCTTCTTTGTTTTACGCTATCCCAGCCTGATTTTGCCAAAGAATTTTCTGTTTCACATTTTATTTCTGAATAGAAATCTCCATAACTTGGCAACACAATAAAATTGATATGTGCATGATAGATATGACAGCCTCCACACTCAATCTCTACTTTATTAATAATTCCCGACCCATGTTCGAAAACTAAAATAGGCTTATTAGGATATATATTTTGAATAAAGGCAATAAATATGCTTATTGCTTTTTGTAACGTTTTCTTATTCTCTGATAGAGACATTGAGAGAAGATGTTTTTGGGGAAGTAATAAAAACTGTGCGCCATGCGTGCCATGAACAGGGGTAATATTTTGTAAAGCATAGAAGCTACGTGGCATTTTTGCAACGAGAAGCTTATCAGAGAGGCCATCATAGAGATCCATAAAAGATGGCGTTCCTCTTTTTTTGCTGACTTCGCAAAATCCACAGTTACTATCCTTATATAAACTATTTTTTGTCACTATAAGTAGTATATAGTATGTTTTTACTATTTAAATAGCTTTTTTTTAAACTCTTCAAGCTTCTTTTTATCCAATTTCATTCGTAGAATATCATTTGCAAAGAGTTGATTTCCAAAATCTTCTGACGAAGCCAATTCTAGAAAATCTGGAAACGAAACGTGCTTCACTTCAATTTTTTCCCCAGGATCGAGTTTTTGTTCCGCTACTTTTTTGCAGCTTCTTGCAATGTAATAGTAGAGAGGCCATTCAATTTTCCCCTGATACTCATACGTTTTAAGTAATTCCCAGTCATCAGATTCCAAGCCTGATTCTTCAAGAAGCTCACGTTTCGCAGTTACTAAAGGATCTTCATTTGGTTCCTGCCGACCACCGAGAAGAGAGAATGAACGAGGTTTGGTAGGTTGTTCTTCAAGAGAGACAAATATCTGATCGTCCGCAGTTGGAATAATTTGAATTGTTCCGGGACGTTTGAGCATTTCAAACGTAGCAGTTGTCCCATCATACAGCTGCTGTTCCCACTGATAGACGGAAAAAATGTTGCCCTGAAAGACTTTCTTTGCTTGTTTCGGAAGTTTCATGTGGGCCAGGGAGGACTCGAACCTCCGACATTTTGTGTATAAGACAAATGTTCTAGCCACTGAACTACTGGCCCGTTTTTAGCGACCTCTACGTATTATACCATGCTGCTTTTAGATTACCAGAGTTCTGTGAACATGCCTTTACAGATAAGTTCTTGCTCACGATGAAGACTTATATCTTCAATATGTATAGCAATAGCTTGAGATAGTTCACGGATTAATTTTTTAGGATGGTGCCTGCTGCATATCTTCCATTCTGCAATATGCTGGGCATAATCCGTAGCGAAGAAATCTCCAATTATCTCTAATATATCGCTTATTTCAATCGATTGAGATGATAAAAGAGAACTATGATAATGAAATAATTTCCATTCACGATCTGTTGTTTCATAAATTCTAAAGATAATTTCTGCTTCGTCTAGAAGAATGACACCATGACGCCTATTCATTATCTAATGATAATAGAGGTAACTCTATCTTGTCAAGAGGATTAATTCTTATTGAGCCTTCTTTAAGAGACGTTTGACTTCAGCAAGTTCGCGTTCAATTGAGCGAAGTTTGGTTGTAATTTCACTGTCTGAATTATCTTCCTGAGTAAAATAGGTAAGAGGATGATTTGTGGCATCAGCAATCTTCCTCAGATTTTCCAATGGTGGCTGGCTTCGGCCTTTTTCGTAGGCTGAAATTGCTTTATCAGAGAGTCCGATACTTTCTCCCAATGCGTGTTGTGATAGGTGAGCAGTTGATCTTGCTGAATAGATTCGTTTAGCAAGCTCTGTGAGCTGTTTCTTTTGATCGACATGTTTCATAAATCCAATTATACTATAGTAAAGCAAAATGAAAATACAGCGAAAAAAGGTAAGGATCAAAGATATGCCATTGACACTCCGTCCTCGTGAGAAATTATTCGCGCATGGAGCACATAATCTTTCTGAGACAGAGCTTTTGGCAATTCTTTTGGGCACGGGTTCTGCGAAGGTAAATGCATTAAAGCTTAGTGAAAAATTACTTCGCGAATTACCATTGCGGAAGATGTCAGAGGATAGTTTGAAGCAAATAGTAAAATATCCTGGTGTTGGTATTGCTAAAGCATCACGTATCGCGGCTGCCCTGGAGTTAGGCGAACGGCTATTTGCGCCACTGCCAGTGACTAAAATTATTGTTAAATCTGCTCAAGATGTCATATCACAAGTTCGTGACATTGCAGATAAAAAGCAAGAATATCTTATTGTTCTGTATCTCAATGCCAGACAAGAGCTGGTTTTGAAAGAAGTGGTAGGAATGGGGAGTCTCAATAGTTTGCAAATCACCCCAAAAGAAATTTCAGTCATGCCCTTCAAACACCCTGTGCATCTCTTATTGTCGTTCACAACCATCCATCTAATGATCCAACTCCATCAGATGATGATATCCATTTTACCCGAAAGATTCATGAAGCCGGCGAGGTAATGAGAATTCCACTTGTTGATCATATAATAGTATGTAAATCAGGATATTTTTCATTTAGAGAGGATAAAATAGTGATTGAGGTATGGTATACTGCACAACATGGTGCCTCCAGAGGCAAGAGGAATGTCTTCAGAAAATTCTGCTGCCCAAGCAGGCGGAGCGCAATCTCCTGATTTTACTGTACCTGGAAGTCGATTGCGAAAAGAGCAACTCTCAGTAATTAGTCCCTCTATCGTCCTCGCACTACATCAAAGACGTCAAGAGAGAGATTTTGTATATCCTCCTTCAGAAATATTTAAACCAACAGAGCTAAATAAGAATCAAACAAAAGACACAACTATTGATATTCTGAAAAGTAATTTACCTTCATCGTGGGGTGTAAATTGGGAAACTACACCTCCTGATATCGTGAGAGAAATACTCATTGATGCATGTATAGAATCTAAAAATATACTTTCCTTAAAGAAAAGCTACGAATTTTTAAATGGGAAAACACTGAGATCCTTAGAAAAATATGTACAAGAAGAAACTAATGAACAAGATGTTGTAATGAAACTTTTAGTAGATCTTTCGTTAGTACCAGTAGATGATGCAGAAATTCAAGAAGTCACAGCTATTATTGATGCTTCGAGCAAAAAAAGACTCAAGAAAAATTTTTCCAAAGATACGGACGGAGATGCTAATAAAAAAGCACAAGCGCTCGCTTCAGACACAAAAGCAAGAACAGCGGAATCTTCTGGATTGGCACAATCAGGTGAATCTCCGGACGGAGATGTTGATTCCGTAGTATTTGAACCTGATGAAGTACTTCCATATCCATCAGTAGATGAAATTGATGCTTTCATTGCTGGGTTAGATCCGCAGAAGCAAGGTGATGTTGCGAGATGGACAGAACATCTTCGCGAGACAATAGCTGCGAGATTATCCCATAAACAACAGAATCTAGGAGGATTATCAGCAAAACTTTGGAGCGCGATGAAAACGGTGCAAACAGAAAAGGTAAATGGGTTTATGTTAGATACTCTTTTAAAAAGAAGGATTCATGAAGATTTGGATAAACTAAGAAAATCAGAAACTACTGAAAAAAAAACTGCGTCTGCAAGGGCTAAAAGACCTTTAAACTCACGAAGCCCAAAAAAAGAGCCAAGTTCAAAAGGTACGTCTCCAAGAGCAACTTCTCCTGCACGTGAAGTTCCGCACAAGGCAAAGCAACGGGACGCAGATAGTCAACAAGAAGCTATGCATAATGAAAGACATGCCGCGCTTAAGGAAATTGATGCACTGGTTACTCAGATTGTTGAGCGTGCAGGCGATCCCGACTTGGCAAGACATGTTGAGATAATGGAAGCATATTATCGGCTCATCAGCGAGAATGAACAGTTGCCGAGAGATCAGCGAGCCATAATTAGGATACCTGAGGAGGTAATGCCTTCATTAACGTATTTAGTAAGAAAAAATGTGGGGAAACAGCCTTTAAATGGTATCTTACATGCAGCTGTACAGCGTGAGTTTGATGATAGAAATGCAAGCAAATCACAACCTCCTGATCAAGCAGAAGGCTCTGTAGCTGGTGTGGTATTTGATAAAGACAGCGGAGTTGTAGCACCTGCAAGCCGCGAAGTCCCGCAGGAACTAAGAGCTGCTCCTACACCACAAGAAACATCAGATCAAGGAGTTACTCAAAGGAGATATAAGTGGGAGCAAATGCCTAAAGAAGAAATTACGGCTGAAATAGATAGGCGGATACGCGAAGCGATGGCTATTCCTGGAGCCAAATTAACGATTAATTATTTGAGAGAAACTGGATATAACCCTATAGCGTGGGCTATAATGAGGTTTGATGATATAAATGAAGTAGCTACCAGGTTGGGGATAGATAGAAGTAGCTATTCAAGGCGTCCAAGGAAAAGAAGAGGTGAAGAAGAGCAAGTTACCCAAGTAGACGAGGAAGTATCTGGTGTAGATACCACAAAGACGATTGAAAAAGTTTTACCACATAGTTCTGTGGCTTCAGTAGTAGTACCTGAAGAGGAATCTGGTGGCAGATATCATGCACTCAAAAGAATTGATGCATTTGTTGCTGCGAGAAGAGATCCGATACTAATGGCTCGAGTTGCACAAGTAGAAAATTATCTTCGTCTGATTGCTACTAATCAACGGTTACCACAAGAAGAACGAGTGGAAATAGATATGCCTAATGAAGTATTGGATGCTCTTGATTATTTACAATTGATACCTATTGGTAAAAAAGGTTTTACGGTTGCCTTACGAGAAGCGATAGAGGGAGAACTGGCGGATATGCATGGAACAGGTAATGCAATAAAAGAGGGAGATTGGGAGCCTCTAGAATCAACAAGTCGTGTTTTTGTTCCAGTTCAAGTTGAAGTTATATCATTGAAATCTAGAGCTCACCCTTCCGCGGTTTCTGAACCCCCACAAGAAACGTTGCCCGATGCTGAAGAAGTTGAGGATAAGAAAGCGGAACCTGAAAAAGTAATTTATAAATCACATGAAGAAAGAGAAAATGCTGAAGTGAGGCAAAGAGCCCGAGAAGAACTTTTGTTAAAAGCCAAAAAACTAAGAACAGCCAATGGAGGGCTATTAAAATATGGAGATTTACAAAAAGCTGGATTAATCACCCAGAATTTAAACGGTTTGTTTAATGAAGGAGAAGAAACATTTTTAGAAATACTTGGAGTAAGAAAACCAGAAGGTATAGTACTTACTTCACCAGTTCAGCCTGGTGAACAAACTCCTGTTACTGTTGATATATATTCAACTGTACCAAGCAGAGATTTGCTGAAAAATATTGTTGATGGTAAGGAAGATTGGGAGTATGCTGCGAGATGTAGAGAAAAAGAAAAAAATCCAGAGGATTTTTTTGTCCAAGGAGAGGAGCAGAACAAGGAAAAAATATATTGTAACCCATGTTTAGTAAAAGGACATTGTTTGGCATACGCGCTTAAGAAAAATATGGAATTTGGTGTATGGGGAGGTAGGACTGAACGGGAAAGAAATGCATTGCTCCGTAATGCCGGATCAAGAATAGCAGAGGCGCAAGGAATCGAAAAAGGAGATATGGAGCAAATGGATTGGGCGAATCTACTTCTAAAGCTTGGAAAAACGGTAGCACCTCAAATGGCTGAGAAGGTTAAAGAAAGTGGAGAAGCTTATTTACGGGAAAAATATTCATTATAAGTCATGCTATTTTACTAGATCACGGGGAGAATAATATCCCGTCGCGGGATTTAGTTTTATCATGGTTTCATCAGGTGGAAGGCCCAGTTGTGCTCGCCGGCGTGCAACAGTATTGAATGCCTGTAATCTATATTTTTTTATTTCTTCAGCTGATTTAACCTTTGGATACTGATTCAATATTTTTTGCAATTGACTTGGTTCAAGTACCATCATATCGTATGCCCAATTGAACCCTGTAGTCATAATATTCTTGACTGTTTTCGGTATGATAATGGTTTTTATTGCCTTTTCATTACCTGATTTATGATGCACAGCTATTGCTGCATGTGTAAGCTTTCTTAAATGTTCATGATTTCCTACTAAAGCGGCATGTAATTCAAGTGGGTTCTGATAGGATACCTGACATCGTCGTGCTATTTCTGCTCCTTGTGCCACTAAGGATGCTGGATAACTTTTATTTACACTCATGAACATCATAGTCCCTTGATGCAATAAATATTTTTCTCTGGATTGTGGTTCTATATCGTGTATTAGTAGGCGTTCAGTCATAAAAAAGAGTGTAGCAAATACGGGGAGCAATATCAACCTATAGTGAGAGAATAGTGCGTTTTTACAATGATATCTGTCTTCTAAGTAACGGGAAAAGACTGCTGTTAATTGCTGAGTGCTTATTGTTTTTTGCCTTGATTCATTTTCTTCTCAAGCGCTGCTGTCGCATCTTTTATTATTTGATCACCTGGTATCATTGAACGAAGAGTTGATGCGAAAACACGTTTAGCGGTACGATCAGGGAATGTTTGTTCTGGAGTTTGCAACATAGTAGTGATGAGTATATGTCCTGTATTAGCTAAAGCTTCTGCAGTAATCGGTTCACCGTCACAAACAGCACCCGCAAATACTATTTGAAACCTACTTAGCGGTTCCAGATAATGCAAGGCATTACTCTCTTCCATGCCAGCTCTTGCTGTGTCAAAATCAGGTAGTGTTACTGTTCTTGCTGGTTCACTTACTTCTCCAATATATCTTTCTGTCATCTTAATTTGATTAAAAAATTATCATAGCAGCAATTTTATGGATTGCAATGAGAGTAAAATACATAAGTTTCAT
>JBEPUU010000060.1:0-7321 GCA_041691355.1 bacterium
TGTCAGGCGGAACTTCTCTTTTGACGAACTTCGATAAGCTTATGACCCAGATGACAGGCGTGCCTTGCCATAATGCTGAGGATTCACTACTATGCGTTGCAAGAGGAACAGGTGTAGCCATGGAAAATATTGAACTATATAAGAGAAGTATCAATCGCAAATAAGAAAAGAGAGTTGAGCCGCTAAGAGCGGACCTCGCCGTTGGAGGTAGATGACCCACCTGCAGCGACGCAACAGCTTCGGGCAGGGAAATGAGTAATAGAATGACCTGGAGAAAATTATTTTATAAAGAGATACATCTAGCCGAGTTATCTTTTTTAGTATAACCTTTCATAAGAAAGAAAATTATATAAGAAAATTTTATAAGGATTGAAAGAATGTTACAGGGTGTATGCTTAAAAATTATTTATTGAACTCAAAAAAACGAGTACAATATAGAATACAAAGAGGCTTTAATTGATAATTAAAAGGATAATTTCCTTAAATATAGTATAATGTGAAACATGCTGGAAAGTATAAAAATCCTCAGTGTAAAGATAACAAATGAAAGTAAGGATAAAGTCCTGGAGTACGTATTCACCGCGCTTAAAAATCCAAAGACAAAGTTCTTTATCATTACTCCTAATCCGGAAATGCTTGTATATGCGCACAAGCATTTAGATTACAAAGACAAGCTAAATCACTCTTCTATTGCATTACCTGATGGCATAGGGCTCTTTTTTGCTAGTGGGTTTCAAGGTGAAAATTTAAAAGAACGCATTACTGGAGTAGACTTTATTGAAGAACTCTGCAGAGAATCGCGTAATAAGCCTGTATCCATGGGATTTTTAGGTGGAAAAGCTGGGTTAGCAGAGCAGGTATCAGAGTGCTTACGGAAAAAATACCCATGGATTAATGTTGTATTTGTGGCTGAAGAATGGAGCAAAAAAGGCTTTAGATTTGAAGAAGAGAAGGTAAGAAGCAAGAAGCAAGAAAGGGTAAATTCAAAAAAACTCTCACCTCATATAGATATTCTCTTCGTAGCTTTTGGTGTGCCTAAGCAGGAGGAATGGATATATAAAAATTTGGGTTCATTACCAGTTAAAGCTGCTATGGGAGTAGGCGGAGCATTTGATTTTATCAGCGGTACCATTCCTCGTGCTCCATTTATTGTTAGGTTTTTAGGAATGGAATGGTTATTCCGTCTTAGTATTGAACCATGGAGATGGAAGCGACAACTGGCACTTATAGAATTTATTTATCTGGTTGTTAGAGAAAAGTTTACCGGCACTCCACAATAATTTTCGGAAGTCCCTGACATACTTTTATATAGAAATTACACATTTTTATGCATTTCACGGAACGCAAATCAATTTAGGTTGCATTAGCAGTCTAAACATCTATTATTGCAGCAATTTTCTTTTTTTGAGAAAAGCGCTATAGTAACAGATACTATTTATAGATATATATAATAACCGCTTGCATTTTTGAACTTAAGAGGTATAAACTCGAAGTATGACTGAGAAAAAAATTAGTAAATTACCTTCATTACAACAACTTGCTCAAGCTGCATGGGAACTTTTTCAGAAAACAGCGATTAGTTATCTAAAATTATTTGGTTTGACACTTGCGAGTTTATTTGTGGGAGTTCTCATCGGTATTTCGATCAGCCTTCCAATTTCACTTGCTTTTTTTGGCTCCAATTTACATAATTTCAATCATTTAGCAAATTTTCCAGTTTTTGGTGCTATTCTTATTGTATTATGGTTTATTCTTTATCTAGTATTAATCATTGCTATCGGTATTGTCTTTCCAATTGTGAGCATTTTTATTTTACAAATGAAGGGAAGCTCATCTCTTTTTGATCTTATTAAACAAAGTAAGCGCTACGTCATACCATATCTTTTAACTTCTTTATTGAGTGCTTTTATTACCTTCGGAGGAGTAATTCTATTTTTTATTCCCGCCTTACTGATCGGAGTATTTTTCATTTTTATGCCTTATGAGGTAATTCTTGAAAAGCAGTCAGGTAGACAGGCACTGGTGAGAAGTTACGTAATGGTTAAGAACCATTTCTTGGAAATAGTTCTTCGCTTATTTGTTTTTGAGATCGGATATCTCATTATTTCCTCCGTATTCAATCATCTAGCGGGTGAGAGCTTCTTGTTAAGATTTATACAATTCCTTTTTATAGTGTTCTCAATGTGGTATTTTCGATCATATTTGTATGTTTTGTATACACAAATTCGCGAACGAACAACGTTTCCTCAGCATATTTCTCTCCGATGGATTTGGATTGTATCCGGAATTGGATGGTTGCTGACTATTCTAATTCTGATTGCAGTAGGATTTGGTATCTCTCATTTCCATAGCATGATGCATCCAGTACGTCCTGTTCATAACCATCGACTTCCACCAGGAACTGTTTGATTGCCAGCGGTTCTTTATAAAAGAATAAGCCCAACTGCACCATTGATACTACTATCTTTGACATCTTTTATTGTGACAGCACCTGAGGGTACTTCCAAAGCTTTCAGTTGTTTCATTATATTCTGATGATAATGCCAGCCATTCCATAGTAGGCTTCCTTCGCCGATGATGGTGAAGGAATTTGGCTTGGCAGTAAATTCATAGAGACTAGCAATAGCTGAGGCTACGAGAAATGCAGACCGTTCAATAATTGCTCGTGCAAGATCTCCAGCGACATCAGTATGGTTTGCGTGTGATAACTCACTTAATTCTTGACTTGTAAGAAGTGGTTCTATAGGAAGGTTTAATTCTTTACTTTTCTCATTGAAATACTGTGCGAGATATTTTCCGGAAACCGTTTTTTCAAAAAGTTTTTCTCCCGGATTTTTTGTCTTTGCGTCTATCTGTTTGAGGATTGTAGATTGCTTAAATTTATCAAAATTTCCGGCTTCTAAATTAATGATTACGTCTGTCTTATCATTTTCCAGTAGCAACCCCAAATTAAAGCCTGTTCCTGCAATAAGTGAGCCATGCTCTTTACCATTTCCTGAGAGTAATAGACAAACGGTATCATTGGCAACCGATGTGAGGATATTTTTTCCGTACTTTTTTGCGAATACAGTTTTGAGGACAGTGCCGATTGGCTCCGTAAGACCTGTGAAGGTATGTTCCTTAGTCCCTTTTGCCATAACAGTTCCGTCCAATGTACCATCTTTTCCATATGTTGCTTTCATTTTAAATCCAAAATTTACTCCGACTGCTATAGCACGGGGATCGAGATGTTCAGAAAGGAAATCGATAAAACGTTGTTTGGTATCAAATGTCGGAAGGACTCCTGTTTTTCTCTCCAGAATGTTTCTTGTTTTTCCGTGGCTAATTTCTTCAGTTGAGAGAATATAATTAGTCCCTCCGATCACAATCCCTTGGATGATCCCATGAGTGAGTAGTGGTTTTTTAGGGAATGGATGTTTGATAAAAGAAATGCTTGAAGGCTTGTTTTTAGATGCTGCTATAAGTTCTTTAAGAAAATTTTGTTGTATTTGCTGATAGTTTGGAGTTTGGATAAGATCAAGTGATTTTGATTTCATATCTCTGATTGTAGCATATACGATGGAAGTGTCTAAAAGCCCTGATTGGGTGATGGTGATGCCGATGGAAAATTGGATGGGTAGTCTGAAATTGAGGGGATAGGTTCAGAAGTCGGGTAGGTATTGGTTGCATCTTGACCTGAGTAATCATAAGCATTCTCATTTTCATCAAAACAATAATGTCCTGCAGGATGCTTGAGTTTGTCTTGATAGGTAGAATAATCAGGATTTGCTGTATCGTAGTCATTTGGATCGTCATTTGAAGAACTTGTTGTGAAATTAGCACATAATTTGTAGCTCTTTTCACTCGTCATTGTATATTCATACGGTTGCTGTGTGGCAGGATCGATTTTGTTTAATGGTTTATCATTATTAGAAATTGTAGCGAGTGTTTGAGGAAGCTGTTGATTGTCTTGGTAGTAAATGTCAATTTCTGAGTGTAATGCCCCTAAATCAGCAACTCGTCTGTGATCTGCCACTATTTCTCTTTCTTTTGCAGGGGAAGGAATGATATAAAATCCATAGACCAACGCGGCAATAGTAAGAATCGTTATATACATTAGTGCTAGCGCGTCTTTTTTATGTAGTATTTCTGTCATTTTTTACCTCCAGAATAAAATAATAGAATATTGAACCAGCGATGAGAAATGTAACGAGTAAATGTCGTATTACATTGTCCGTGACAGTCCCTGCTAGGAAAGCATAACTCGTTGCTATAATATCCCCCAACATGATAAGAAATGTTCCTATGAGTGTTATATAAATAAGTATTTTACGTGAACGGATGTTTTTTACTGCGGGTTGTTTAAGCATTTGCCGTTTGAGTGCAAAAGAAAGCGCCAGAAAAAGTGGGTACGAGACAATAATTGCCGCGATATACCCTCTGGTAATTGATGATGATTCAAATGTGAAGAATGATGTTGTTTGTGTGCTTGGTATTGCTTTATCAATCCATATATGGAAAATACCTGTTACTGAAGTTGCAAGGACATAGAGCGAAACAAAGAAAAGAATATACAGAAACCCAGTCCACATGCCTACATGAGCGATTGATGGTGGAGGAGGTGGCACAGGAAGGTCAGTTTGTTGAGAGAGCGCTTGTGCAACTTGTTCAGGTTGCCAGCCGGCAGAGATAAGATGATTTTTTATCTCCTCGTCCGTTACGTTTTTCTCACGGGCATTAGTAATATAGGTAGTAAGCTCTGCAGCCATTATCTTAATGGTGCAGCACATGAGGGGGAAAGTCAAGTATGAAAGGATTATTCTACTTTTTGTTGAATTCCTAAAAGCCAGAGGACTGCTTCTTTTTTGTAGCGTCTATCGCCGCGAGAATTTATTCGGATAGCGGGAAGTTTGCCTCTTTTGCCCCAGCGTTTTATTGTTAAAGGGGAGACTCGTAATACTTCTGCAACTTCACGGACTGTGAGGAGATCGGGGAGTGTATCGATAGACAGTTTTTGGTTTGTCATAAGGTTTTCTTAACTGTATTGATAACTATCAATCTACAATTAAACTATATATAAAGTAACAAACTGGTGCACCTTTGTCAATAGATAAAACATGATTTTGGAGATTCTTTACAGGAAATATGTAAAGAAATTCGAGTATGAGGTTAGTTGGTGACAAAGATGTCGTCAAGGTAGAATATAGTTCCTTTTGAGCTATTTCCAACGAAGTTTAGATACACATGAGTTGTTCCTGCAGGCGCGGCTACGACTGACGATGCTTTTTGCCATGCAGTTGTAAGTGATGGGATAGCGAGTTGATTGGTTTGAAGAGGTTTGTTGTCAGCACTCATCCACGTTACTCCCATAGTTACTGCTGTTGTGTTGGTACCTTTTAATCCCCAGAAGCTGATTGTCTTTTGTCCAGGTGTTGTGGTAAAGCCGGGCCAATTGAGTAATTGCACTCCCCATCCATTATTTGCAGTTACCTTAACTTGCAGGCTGTGGGTCCCCGTGTGTACTTGTGTAGTGGTATTTGCAATAGTTGCTGAGTACCAATTTCCCCATTGTCCGTTTGTGCTTTCCAATGTGGCAGTATTTGCGTCGAGGGAATTTCCGTTACTCACAGGAGCAGGTGTCGCTGGAGGAGGAACTTTAGTTGGGTTAGTGGGTGTGGAAGTTACAGTTGGATTAGAAGCAGTAGTTGGTTGTGGTGGAGAAGTTGTAGCGGTTGGTTGAGATGGCATAGTTGTTGCAGGGAGTGTTGATCCTGTCCCTGGTATAACTGTTCCATTAAATTTACTTCCTGCATCTTGATTGTATGGTGCTGCTTGCCATGCAGATAATGGTACGGTATTTCCTTGTTCGTGGATCATGAAGTTCCATGGGCCGACATAGGTATTATTAAAGAATTTATTATTTTGATTTAACGTAATATGATCTTCCACAACGGTTGCTTTAAATGGAGCAAAGCTACCATATTGAGAGAATATTCCATTATATCCACAAGCATTTGCAGCAGTACAATTTGCAACAGTGCCGGTATTGAGTTGGAACATATTGTCATGAACTTGTACGTTTTGTGTTTTCCAACGGCAGTCATTAATATATGGAGCTTGTGCCATGTCTGTAGCATTTCCGCATGTTGCTAGATTGGCGACTGTTGGATTAACAAGTGTGCATGTGCCTGAAGAAGTATTTGCACTAGAGGAGCAGAAGCGGTCGGCATTTTCCCATAGAATAACGCCTCCCCAATTGTCTTGGAACATATTGCCGGAGATGTCCAACGATGCACCATAATTTCCTGCTACTCGAGCGTCACTACCTGATTCTGAAAGGTAAATTGCGCCAGTTGGAAACCCTGGATTGGTAGGGCCAGCTCCCCATGCATTATTCAAAAACATATTATTTTTAATTAAGGCATTGTAGCTAATTTCATAGAGAATACCTTCAGCATAATTATTAGAAATATAGTTGTTTTCAAAATCAAACCCCGTGTTATTTGTATCAGCCCAGATACCAACTGAATGATTATCGTGGACATAATTATTCGTTATTGTTGCATTTGTTGTTGCCCAGAATTTACCTCCACCTGTACAACCACAGCCTTGGATATGTGATTCCCAATCATACGTGTCATTGAATGAGATTTCATTGTGGTCAAGGATCACATTAGATACACCATTTGGGTCATACGCACTAAATCCATATTGTCCGTTGGAAGTCAAACAGTTATAGCTAATTGTGTCATTACTACCCACAAAAATTCCCGCACCTGCATTATTTTGAACTGTATTGTATGAAATTGTCCAGTTTTGTCCTGCATCGTGATTGACAACACCCTCATTATTGTTTGCTCCAGCAGGTCCAAAATTTTGAATCGTTAAATATTTAATTGTGACACCTGTTGGATGACCTACAAAAGCATATAAATTTTTTAATTGTCCATCAATAATTGCTCCGGGTGCACCGATAAAGGTAGAATTATTTCCAGGTGCAATTTGACTGAATTGATTAGTCCCAAGAGTATGAATGCCGGGTACGAACCAATATATTGTGTTCGGTTGACCAAAATTAATAGTGCTATTATCTCCTGCAGGAACA
Source organism: bacterium (assembly GCA_041691355.1). Classification (GTDB taxonomy): domain Bacteria; phylum Patescibacteriota; class Microgenomatia; order Levybacterales; family UBA12049; genus JACDET01. The sequence continues at coordinate 7,085 of JBEPUU010000060.1, forward strand.
GTTATTGATCCAGCTGGTGCAGTAGCTGGGCCACTTAATTGACTTGTATCTCCACAAATTTGCGCAGGTGGGGTAGTAGGCCAGGTTGTTGTGAGTGCATCCGCATGCGCATTTGATGCTGTATTCTCTTTATTGCTTTGGACCACAACGATAATAGGAAGAGCAAGAAGTAAAACAAAAAAGCCTGTAAGTCCTACAACTCGTGTCGTAGTCATAGATGAGAATGTTTTTCGTAAA
>JBEPUU010000061.1:0-7232 GCA_041691355.1 bacterium
TCTGCATACACTTACATCTTATCTGTAAGTGGTGCAATTCGATTTAGAACTTAGAAGTCTGCTGGAAGAATATCGAAAAGAATATAATGAATTGGGTGGTAATGGACCAATGGATGGTAAAGTAGATTCTGACCTTTCAGATGATTCTAAACCTCTCGGTAACGGCAAAACAAGAAGCTTTATGCAAAATGGACGACCACTTCGTAGACGATATTAGATCTGTAGCAATTCTTGCTCTTTCAGTCTTCCCCACTCTTCAATTGTTTCGATCGTCTCATCAACAAGTTTTTGAACTTCTTTTTCTAGGCGTTTGATATCATCCTCACGTCCCTCATAATCTTTTTTCATATCCTCAATCATCTCATGACGGACTTGGCGTACCATAACTTTACCGTTTTCTAGTTTGTGTTTCATTGCCTTGATGAGTTCTTGTCGTCTTTCAAGTGACAGTGGTGAGATAATGATACGAATGACAGTACTATCAACAACAGGATTAAGACCAGCATTTGCAGCTTCAATCCCCTTTTGCAGATCTTGCATTACCGATGCGTCGAAAGGAGTGAGTACCAGTGTCTGATTATCCGTCGCAGCAATCGTTGCAAGCTCCATGACTTTTAATTTTGCCGATCCACCATATGCAGTGATAACAATATTTTCGACAAGTGAAGGTGTTGCTCGACCAGTACGAATAGTTGCAAGATCGTCTTTAAGTACATCGAGGACTTTTTGTAGCTTAGCTTTTGTCTTTGTAGCAACAGGATCCATAGAGAACAGTTTTTAAATCAAAAAATTATAATTCAAACCGTGTAAATCGTTTGACTGTGATATTTTCTCCTAATTTTCCAATCACAACTTTAACGAGTTGCTCAATTGTTTGAGAACTGTCTCTAATATACTCCTGCTTTAGTAAAGAATCAAGATCTGTGGGATTCATTGCAGCAACTTGCATAGCAACTTCTTTTGCTAGATGTTTAAATTCATCCGTCTTTGCAACGAAATCTGTTTCGCAAAGAATTTCAACCAAAACACCAACTTTTCCACCACCATGAATATATGCTTCAATAAGTCCCTCACCTGTTGCGCGATCTGCTTTTTTGGCTGCAATCTCCCCTGCTCTTTTTTTAAGCCACTCCATTGCTTTTTTCTCATCACCATTTGCTTCGTCAAGCGCACGTCGTACATCCGCAATTGAAGCAGAAGTTGCATCTCGGAGTTTTTTAATTGCTTTTAAATCAATTGTTGCCATATTATTTCTCTTCTTTTTTCTTCTTAGAAGGTGTTTTTTTTGCTTTGGTTGATGGTACCGGTTTTTGAGAAGAAGTACTTTCTTTCTTTTTTGCAATCACATTTTCCCCTTCTTTCGCTTTTTCTTTAACCTCTTTTTTCTCTGTTACTTCCTTTTTTTCTGCTGAAACGTTAGTTTCTTTCTTTTCTTTCTCTTCTTCTTTACCAAAACTCTTTTTTCCTTCAATCCACGCATCAAATATATAGTCGGTGATAAGTTTTACGCTACCGACTGCATCATCATTTGCAGGAATTGGATATGTAATAATTGATGGATCAGCATTTGTATCAGCGATACCTACTGTTGGGATGCCGGCTTTGAGAGATTCGTTTGCTGCAACGTGTTCTTCATGTGTATCAATAATAAATACTGCATCAGGAAGTCCTGGCATATCGGCAATCCCTCCGTAAAATCCTTCAAGTTTTTGTCGAGTCTTTTCAAAATCACTTATTTCTTTCTTTGTGTATTTTGTACGTGCACTTGGATCTTTTATTTTAATGGCAATATCTTTAAGTTTTTTGTAATTCTTTGCAACTTCCGCGAAATTGGTAAGTGTTCCGCCAATCCAACGTTTGGTAACGAAATACATGCCTTCTATACCTTCTGCTTTTATTCTTTTTTGTTCTTCTACCAAAACAGCAACAGCTTGACGTTTAGTTCCAAGAACGAGAAGTGTTCCATTCTTTTTTGCTATATCTTTAATAAATTTTGCAGCTTCTTCAAGTCCTTCTTTGGTTTTTTCGAGGTCAATAATGTGGATGCCATCGCGAGGTTCAAAAATATACTCACGAGCCTTTGCGTTTTGCCTAGATACTTGGTGCCCAAAATGACAACCTGCTTCTAATAATTCTTCAAGACTAACTGTTCTCATAATATCCCTTCAACTTCCATCTGATTTCTACATAGTGCAGAGGGAATCAGTTCAGATGTGTAAGATAGTATGTATTATACTATACCCGCTATCCACACGCAAGAATCAATACTTGACAGAATAAGAAAAATAACGTTACTCTAGAATGAGTCGTACTTTATATGAAAAAACAAAAAAAAACTATAGTACCAAAAAGAAAAAGGACTTCCTCTCTTTCTCGTAGCAAACGTTTCAAGGGAGTTATTGATGCAGGAACAGTCTATGGGGTATTGCTTCTTGCAATTGTTCTTGGAGGCGCATATATGATGCTGGGTAATATTGCACCAAATCTTGCTTCACCCGACAAAGATCAACCAGTTATTATTAAAGGCCCAAATGATCAATCTGTACATTCCAATCTCCAGCTAAAAGATTTTCCGGGAGTTACCCTGACACCTACCCCTACCCCTTCACCTTCACCAACGCCTACTCCAACACCACAACCTCCTGCATCAGGCGGTGGTGGTGGTGGTGGCAGTCATGCACCAGCTGGCGGTGGCACAGGAGCCAGTGGTGGCGGCATTGGATGATTTCCACAAACCACTCATTTAGTAAAGCAATTTAAAACATATTCGAGTTTATGGAAAAAAAGGATAATGCACCAAGAAATGATATATCACCGAGAAGGGATATTCCTTTTAGAAGAGATATAGCACCGAGAAGAGATCTAGCAAAAGGGTCACGTCCTCCTCCGCAAAGTCGTCCTAGTACCAGTTCAATTTCAATTTTATTTATCATGGCACTTGTTATTGTTAGCGCATTTGTTGCTTCCGGCAATATAGCTCCTGTTGATCCAAATGGACCCGGCGGCCCGCCGACTCTTGGCCCATACTATAATGCCGCAGATTACCCCAAACAAAACATCATCACCCCAACTGGAGGGTTTGGCAATCAAAAAAGAGATCTTCAGCTGGAAACATTTAACGTAGATAATTGTGGAGATAATTCTGCCCTTCTTTTTGTCATTGATACATCAGGATCTATGACCTATGCCAACAAAATAGGAAATGAAAAAAACGCTCTTAATTATTTCACCGATAATATGGGAGGTCTATCAGCTATTGGAATTGATACCTTTGGCCAAGATGTCAAAACAGAAGTTCCACTCAATTACTACAAAGATGTCAAACCACAAGTCAAACAAGTCATCAACGGACTTACTCCTGACGGAGGTACACCTACAAAAGATGCACTCCAACTTGCCTACCAACAACTCAAAAGCTCAATTGATAATGATGAGTATCCAGGATACAAATATAATGTTGTTCTTATGACTGATGGCGTTCCTGAGATATTCCCACCAAGAACTTGTTATATAACTACATATGATCCAAGGGATGCCCCTTTGCCTCGCTGCTTTGCTGAAGAACAAGATCCAACAATTCCTGTAAGCATACCTGATGAAATACGTAATCTCGGAGCTGATATATATACTGTTAACGTATATAGTCCAAGTTGGGCTAGTGATGCTTTTATGTTCCCATACCTCAATACCTTAATGCAAAAAATTGCATCCCAACCCACTAATACTCATTATTTTGTGAGTATCAATGGAAGTAATTTGAGTCAGATTTTGCAAAATATCGAGAACAATATTTGTTATGATAACCTCAATGGCACGCAACCATAAGGATACATAACTCAAATTAAAACATGAGTATTAAGGAAGAGGAAATTTGGAACACAACGTTTTTACTTCTTTACTAATCTTTTGTAAATTTTTATTTTTCATAATTGCTGCTTTGTGATTTTTCCAAACTTCCCTGCGCTCTTCTTTATCAGTTGGCAAACTCAAATCTCCAATTTCTTCAATTGCCTGATTCATCCACAAAGCAATTTTTTTCATTTCCTTTTCTTTCATTCCACGAGTCGTAATTGCAGGTGTACCAAGCCTTACTCCTGATGGATAAAAAGGCGGCATAGTATCAAATGGCACACCGTTTTTGTTCATAACAATTCCCGCTACTTCAAAAGCAAGCGCAGCAACCGCTCCGTTAACTCCTTTATTCTTCAAATCGATAAGAATCAAATGATTATCAGATCCCCCACTGATCAAGTCAAAACCATAGGAATTTAGTCCTTCTGCCAAAGCCTTGCTATTTTTTACAATTTGCTCACCATATTTTATAAATGATGGCTTTGCAGCTTCTTTAAGGGATACTGCAATTGCTGCTGTTTGGTTATCATGAGGTCCACCTTGCAACCCTGGAATAATCGCACTATCAATTTTTTTAGGAAGATCAGGATTTTTCTTTATTCCTTTTTCTGTCACCATAATAATCGCGCCGCGTGGACCACGAAGACTTTTATGCGTGGTTGTCATAATAACATGAGCATAGGGAACAGGACTTGGATGAACTCCAGCAACTATCAAACCCGTAATGTGTGAAATATCAGCATGAAGATATGCACCCACTTTCTCAGCGATCTGACCGAAACGCTTGAAATCAATTGTTCGTGGATATGCCGTAAAACCACAGACAATTACTTTAGGTTTTTCTTTCATTGCCATCTTTTCAATCGCGTCATAATCCAAAAATCCATTTTTGTCGAGTTCATATTGAACTGATGTAAAAAATCGACTTGAATAACTAAGTGCTGCGCCATGAGTCAGATGTCCACCGAATGATAATTTCAAACCCATTAATTTTTCTTTTGGCTCCATCAGAGCAAAATGAATTGCTGCATTTGCAGGAGATCCAGAATACGCCTGGACGTTCACATACGGAACGCCAAACAATTTTTTCGCTCGTTCTTGAGCGATAATTTCAACTTCATCAACAACAGCATTGCCTTGATAATATCGTTTTTTGGGATATCCTTCGGAATATTTATTGGTCAGGACTGTTCCGAGGGTTTCAATTACCGCTTGAGATGTATAATTTTCCGAGGGGATCATTTCGAGGACGTCACGTTGCCTTTTTTCTTCTAATTTTACTAACTCGTAAATCTGAGGATCTGTTTTTTTTAAATTTTTCATCGGCCTACGAAATCAATATAAACGATACACAAATCCAATGCAATAGTCAGTTTAAAAATTTTAAAATAAACTTTCGGGAGGAATTAATTTTTTTTTGTTTTCATTAGGTTTTTATTACATCGAACTCCTAGGATTCTGAGGCCTTGAAAACAAAAAAAATTCATGTCCGACCGAAACTACCTCTCCAGTGTCAAAAACGTATATTGATATCCATCAGATTCTCTTTCTTCTTTTTCAATTATTTTTGTAAACCGCGAATACTCAGGGAAAAACGTATCTGCCCCGTAGTCTCCTTTAACAAGGGTCATATATAATCGATCAACTAAGTCTTTTGCCAACGCATCTTTAAAAATTTCTCCCCCACCAAAAATAATAATTTCCTCAGCTCCCGGACTTTTCCGAGCTGCCTCAATGCCCTCTTCAATTGAAGTTACAATAATATGTGGCTGAACAGGTGCATCCTTGAATGAGCTGGGATTTCTGGTAATAACGATATGTGTTCGATTTGGCAAAAGTCCAGTAAATGAATCAAATGTTTTTCTCCCCATGACCAGCGGATGCCCAGTCGTGATCGCCCGTAACCGCCTGAGATCTTCAGGAATTTTGAAAAGCAAATCATTATTCTTTCCAAGTCCCCTCTTTTCATCAATAGCCGCAATAATCGAAACTCGTGATTTATTCATAACGCTTCAACTGCCTCAGTAATTTTTGTAATCATTTCGTCTATCGAATCATATTCATATACGTTGTCCGTAATATATTTCAAAGAAGTTGAAACTTCTGTTCCAGGCTTGTGGAAACAAATAATTGTAACGTATGCGCTGTTTGCCCAACCTAACTCAATGCCTTCACTTGTAGAGGGAAATGAAACTTCGCCAACTACCAAATCACATTCTCGAATAATATCTTTTGTCGCAACTTCTTTATCATCTTCCCGCCCTTGACGAGGCTCGCTTACAGCGGCATGAGGGAAGATAAGTTCATGTTTTTTATTGAGTCCTGAGGAGCGAAGAGGTTTGTATAGTTCTTCCTTGTAATTAAATTTGGTGGAATGGCTGATAAAAATTTTCATCTTAGAATCCCCCAATATTTGCTATCGCTGCTTTTATCGGTGGGTGTGGATCATAACCTTCAACAGTAAAATCTTCAAACGTGAACTTATCAATATCTTTTATCTTAGGATTGAGCTTGAGTGTGGGCATCTTTATTGGCTTACGGGAAAGTTGTTCTTTAACTGCATCAAAATGGTTGGAGTAGATATGAACATCTCCAAAAAAATGAACGAACTCTCCTGGGGGGATTCCTGTAATTTGTGAAACCATAAGAAGAAGCATTGAGTAACTAGCGATGTTGAAAGGCACACCGAGGATTGAATCTGCACTTCGTTGGTAGAGACCTAAGTTGAGCTTTCCATTAACAACAGCAAATTGATATGTCGTGTGACAAAATGGTGGGACTTCATTAGCATTTCCTTTACTTGCAATTGCATAAATAAAGTCAGGATTCCAAGCAGAAACAACATACGACTTTCGATAAGGTTTGTCCTTAAGTCCCTGAATCACCCAACCAAGTTGATCAATTTCTCGTCCGTCGCTTGCCGGCCAACGTCGCCACATCCGGCCATAAATCGTAATAAGATCTCCCCATTTTTTAACAAATGGACTCTTACCATCTTTCTCTTTTATTTTTGCGATAAACTCCTCTTGTGACAATTCTTTTAATTTTCCTTCACTTTTTTTGACGGCCTTATTATACCGTTTCCATGCCCATTCATCCCAGATATGGACGTTATTATCTACAAGATATTTAATGTTTGAGTCACCTTTGAGAAACCACAACAATTCATGAGTGATCCCACGAATAAAGACTTTTTTTGTTGTTAATAAAGGGAATCCTTCTGACATATCAAATCTCATCACCCGACCAAAGACACTCCGAATAAATGGCGGTTCCTCACCTTTTTTTTTATATTCTTCCAACACTTCCGGCGTAAAAAATAACGGCTTATCAGATCCGTTATCAAGAATGTCTTGAAGAAGATTGAGATATTGATATTC
>JBEPUU010000062.1:0-7223 GCA_041691355.1 bacterium
GCATTTGGCCGAAGCTCTTGATGACTATAAGCATAGAAGTTTGTATATAAAATTGGCAAAAACTGTTCACCGATCAGTTCTAGAACAAGCTCTGAGTTTTGCCATCGACAGCAATGCAGACAAAAAAGGTGCACTCTTTATGTGGAAGTTGAAGGAGTTGAGAAAGACTGAGAAGAAATAATCCTATGCAACAGGCTCATGTTTTTATTTCAGGAAAAGTACAAGGGATTGGGTATCGCCAATTTGTTAAAAGTAACGCACGAAAGCTTGATTTGACGGGATGGGTACAAAATACCGAAGACGGAGGAGTAGAAGCTGTATTTTGCGGAGAGAAAGAAATGATTGATATGATGATAACTGTTTGTAAAAAAGGGCCTTTTCTTGCGGAAGTAGAGCATTTGGGGTTTGAATTGGAAGACCCTGAGCAATTTTCAAGCTTTGAAATCCACTGAATTTCCTACTTGAGAGCATTGTCAATCGCTGCTTTTATTTGGCTATAAGGTACAGCTCCAACAATCGCTACACCGTTTACAAATGTCGTAGGTGTTCCATTTACTCCCGCAGCTTGTCCATCACTCAAATCTTTTGCAGCTTTAGCGTCATCTTGATTGGTAGATAAGCATGTTTGGAATTGCGATTGATCCATGCCGAGAGTGCCTGCAAGCTGGGAGAGATTGTCAATAGTAAACATTGATGTATCGGATTCATCGGGTTGATGTTGGTACATATAGTCATGGAATGCCCAGAATTTACCTTGATCATTGGCACATTCACCTGCATTAGCTGCAAGTGTTGATGCAGGGCCAAGAAAGGCATAGTTTCGGAAATAGAACTTTACTTTGCCTTTATTAACATAATCACTCATAAGGTTTGACTCGGTTGCTTTAAACCATTGTTCACAGAATGGGCAACGGAAGTCAGCAAATTCAATAACTGTAACTTTGGCATTTTTATCACCCAACATAGGGAAATCTCCAACTCCAACTTTGACAGGTCCTGCAAGAGTAGGTTGGAGAGAAGGTAAGGCGTTGGCTGTTGTTGTTGCACTAGCAGTATTTGCTTTACTCATATCGCTAACCTGATTTTGAAGATCAAATACTTTATTAGTTAGCATCCCCAGAAAAAAGGCAAAGATAATAAGCACAAATACTAGATACATATTTAATGATACGTTTTTAAAATGGGGAATCTTAATAGAAAATGATTTTTTTGTTTTGAGAGTTTTGGCTGCGCTGGAGAGTGATTTTTTTAAGGAGGTTTCTTTCATTCTCTAATAATTGTATACTACTTTGAGATATTTATGCAAGTGAATTCTTCTTATTCTCTTTCATAAAATGGTATAATTAGACTATTGATATGGTATCATTCCGTCCGCTCTCATCGTTGGCCCGGTACTTAGTTGATTCTCTTGAAGAGAGACAGCATTCACTGTCGGACGAACGACGCATCACAGTCAATCCAATCGTTTCCAAATTCGCATCCTGGTATGAACGTCTGCGCAATGCAATGGAATTTCGTGAAGACGAAGTTATTCTTCGTGCGACAATTGAGCGTATCCTTAAGCGAAGATTACTCTTAGGTGGAAATGGCAAAACAACAGCCAAACCTCTTGTTAAAGAACTCTTATGGGCACGTTATTTGCCTGAAAATGACATCGGTGAATCGGTTGTCAAAAAAATTGAAGAAAGTATTGATTTACATTTATCTCTTCGCTTGCGTATCCTTGCAAAGCATAAATTCTCAGAAAGTACTATCAACGAATGGACGTATGATCTTATGTCAGCAGATATTCAATATATCCTTAATTCAAAAAGACCAAAAGAATTGATTGCTAATTTCATGTTTCATGTACTTAAGGATGATGTTGCAATTGAAGATGCATCAACCGAGACCAAGAATGCACAAGTATTTATCGCAGTTCGAAAGGCATTTGCCCGTGATGATTTGGCATTTCTTCGATATCACTTATTTTGTCAATACTTTGGTAGGCTCACTCCCAAAACGCTTGATTATACAGTCGAGCACTTTCTGAAAGGATACAACGAAATTCTTCGTCAAATGAACTATGTAGGACGCGAGCGAGTCTATATGTATGTAAAGAGAAGAACTGCTGCATTTTTTATCTTTAATGATGTCCTAGAGTCACAGAAAGAAAATCTAAAAACTATTTTGGGAAACGAAGAAGTATTGCGAGAAGTTGTATATGAAGCATGCGAGAAACGGTATAAAAGTACAAGCACACGAGTACGAACAGCCGTTATCCGCTCGGTGATTTTCATATTATTTACCAAAGTTGCCTTTGCATTCTTTGTCGAAGGTACCTATGAGCGCATTTTTTATGGTCGTATTATTTGGCAATCAATTATTATCAATACAAGTATTCCGCCTCTTCTTATGATTATTGTTAGTTTGTTCATCCGAACCCCTGGTCAAGAGAACTCAGAGTTGGTTTTCAAATATATAACAAGGCTTTTGTATGAGGATGATCCTGTCTTGGGCAACAAACTTCTCATTTCCAAACAAACCAACGAGAAAGGATTTGTCACAGCCTTTAATATCTTATGGCTTCTTGCCTTCTGTCTCTCTTTTGGTGCGATTATTTATGTGTTAACTCAATTACATTTCAATCTTATCAGCGAAGCAATCTTTGTTTTCTTCTTGGCAATCGTTTCATTCCTCTCGTATCGTATTGCTCTTATCGCACATGTCTATCGAGTAGGGGAGAAACAAGGCTTTGGTACATTACTTGTTGATTTTCTTTTCATGCCTGTAATTCGAGTTGGACGCAAATTGACACAAGGCATTGCCCAGATCAATATTTTCCTTATGCTGTTTGATTTCTTTATCGAAGCACCATTTAAGTTCCTTTTTGCATTCTTTGACCAATGGTTCTACTTCCTCCACACCAAGACAGAAGAACTGGAATAATTTATGGCTTATCTCATTAACGGGTTTTATATGGAGTTTGTGGTTGTCCTCCAGTAACGGTAAGTCTTCGTTGAGGTCGGCCTACTCTTCCTTGCATAGTTCCACCTTCTTCAACTGCACCTTCGGTTATGAGATAACGGGTTAATTTCGACACCTCAATACTACCTCTTCCCAAGGCTTTTTGTAGCGTTACTCGGGATGCGTCTGAAGTATGTGATATATGTGAAAGTGCGTGATCTGGTAATTGTTCATGAGGAGTTCTTTTGAATATACAACCTTTTTGATTCAACTCACAGATAGTACCATTAGATGCTAAATTGTTACAGGCTACTTCTCTTGAAATATCCGCAAAAATTTTTGCTGTCACATTTTTACCTGGTTCTTTTCCTTCTGGGACAACTCCACCTGGCCCACGGCATTCTTCAAGCCAATGTAATTCTTTGATTTTATTTCCTTGAGGTGGTGTTTCTCTCCCTCCTGCTAATTCTCTTCCCATACGATTTGGCTATTATAATAAGAAAAACGTAGTAATGCAATGTTTGCCGAAAGTTTTTCTTGACACATTTACCCGAACTTGCTAATATAAATAGACACTTATGGCAGATCAAACTTTCACAGACGCAAATTTCCCCCAAGACGTTCTTAAAAGCGACAAGCCTGTTGTTGTTGATTTTTGGGCACCTTGGTGTGGGCCATGCAAGATGGTTTCACCAATTATTGAGGAACTCGCAAAAGAATATGAAGGCAAAGTCGTGGTTGGGAAAATGAACGTTGATGAAAATCAAATTCCATCATCTCAATTTGGTGTTATGAGTATCCCAACTGTTATGATTTTCAAAGGCGGAAAACCAGTTCATTCAATGGTTGGCGCACAAGGCAAACAAACATACAAAACCGAAATTGAAAAAGCCCTCGCTGCATAATAGTAACCCCTGTTAACTCTACACTATATTGTCTTTTTGATAATTTTTAGTATACTTTCCAGATGATATCATTAGCTGAGAGAGGACGAGCAATACGAGAGAGAATTCATCGGTTTGACAATGTTTCAGGTGTCCCCACAGAAATTTTAAAAGATACATTAAAAAGTGTTGGCTATTCAAAATCTCCTCGGAAATTCTCAAGAGAACTTTGGCGAAAAGGAAATTTAGGCATTCCTGTATCTCGGGAAGTGAAAGAAGCAATTGCAAAAGAAGTTTCAAAAAGACTAGCTCAAAACATTAATGAGCTCCCCGATCCGTTGCAAGAAAACATAAAAGATGTCGCGGGTATTGTTTCTTCCTTTGTGTATCGTAATGGCAGATTGGGAGGGTTACATGGGTATCTCGCATATATTGGGTTGGACGAATCTTTAAGAGAGTCCAAAACTGAATCTGTTGAAGTAATGAAGGAGAGTGGGCTAATTGAAGTTTTTCCTCATAGACCTAGGCAAGGAAGCCCACATGAAATATGGAGACTTTCCAAAAAAATAGATCCGGCATTACGTAAAATTTCTCACTAAATTCATCGTTTTCATCTCTCATTTTTTTGTTATAATAAATTCTCAATGGAAACTGTCTACGATATTATTATCCTCGGTTCTGGACCAGCAGGATTAACAGCAGCTATTTATACCACACGTGCAAGTCTCAAAACCCTTGTTATTGCCGGTGAAAAATGGGGAGGGCAGCTTATGTTAACAACAGAAGTTGAAAATTTTCCAGGTTTCCCTGAAGGTATTCAAGGCCCTGATCTTATGGCCAATATGCGAAAGCAAGCAGAGCATCATGGTGCTGAAATTGTAGATCTCAACTTCTCGAGCGGTGATTTTTCAAAATCTCCTTTTACAGTTCAGGCTGGAGAAAATTCATATCAAGGGAAAGCGATTATCATTGCAACAGGCGCTGACACAAAATGGCTTGACGTTACGGGCGAAAAAGAAAAAATCGGACGCGGAGTGTCATCATGTGCTCCTTGTGATGCGCCATTTTTTAAAGAGAAGAATGTTATAGTTGTGGGAGGAGGAGACAGTGCTATGGAGGAAGCACTCGTTCTGACACGCTTTGCCAAACATGTAACAGTTATCTATCGTGGCGATACGTTGCGCGCGAGTGAAATCATGCAGAAAAGAGCGTTTGAAAACGAAAAAATTAGTTTTATTTTTAACACTGTCATTGACGAAATTAAAGGAGAACAAAGAGTTGAACAGGTAGCACTTACGACAATATGTACAGATGGTTCAATTATCGTTAAGCCAGGCGAGCATATGGGGACAACAACTGTTGATAAAATAGGTGGTACAGAAATAAAGAGAGAAGAGAATGTGCTTGCTTGGGAAATGCCCATTGATGGCATCTTTGTTGCTATTGGACACACTCCCAATAGTACTGTGTTCCAAGGCATTGATATCGATGAAAAAGGATTTATAGTAGTCAATGAGCACACAAAAACCAACAAAGAAGGTGTATTTGTAGCAGGGGATATTCATGACCGGCAATATATGCAAGCAGTTACAGCAGCTGGATTTGGATGCGCCTCAGCCCTTGAAGCGGAGCGTTGGTTGGAATCACAAGAATAATCCTGTAGCAGTTTGCCCAAGACTATTGACAGCCTCATAAGGCTATGGTAAGATAACTGTTACGAACTGAAGAAATTTCGTGTATGATGATCATTAAAGTTATCCTTTTCTACTCAAATTGACGGTGTAACATGTCTTCATAACTCAACAATTTCTTTCTGTTCTCAAAATTGTTCGTTCTTTATTAGTTCTAAGTTATGAGTATCGTGGTTATGTGCAAAAATCGCCTCATAACTAAGCTACCCATAACCATTTCGGGCCGGTAGCTTAGTTGGTAGAGCGCGTCTCTTGCACAGACGAGGTCGAGAGTTCGAATCTCTTCCGGTCCACTCTTCGCCCTTTGCTTTCGCAAAGAGGCTACGAAGTGGCAAGCCACTAGAAACTAGATAAGTGGTGCTAAGTATATTACGAAGAGTGTCCCTAACGAAGCCTTGGCGAAGCGGGACTGATCAATTTCGATCTTTAAGATAAGCCCTCTAGTAAGAGAGTTTGTCTTAGAGACTTGATGAAAAGCTGACGGCGAGTGTCACTGTTTACCTGATGGGTAAATATACTTCGCTGAGTTAATAGCTCTTTAAAAAGTGAAGAGAATATCCCGCGTAATGTTTAACTCCGCCATTTGGTGGGGAATCCATGGCATTATACGGGATAAAAACGTCTTAAACTCCGAGTAATCGGAGTATAAATAAATTTACTATTAATGCCAACAATGGATGCCTAGGAGATTTTGACCGAAGAAGGACGTAGACGGCGACGATACGCGTCGGGGAGGTGCCATCAACCTTTGATCCGGCGGTTTCCGAATGGGGAAACCTACTCTGTTTTACAGAGGGACCACATGTGAAGTTAATTCCGTAAGGAGTTATATTAGCGTCTGGTTGGGTACGGCGTGAACTGAAACATCTTAGTAACGCCAGGAATATAAATCATATGAGATTCCGTCAGTAGCGGTGAGCGAAAGCGGAACAGCCTAAACCACGTAAGTGGGGTTGCAGGGCAGACGATATTCGATGTATTGAAGATAGCAGAAAGATCCGGAATGGTCTTCCAAAGAGAGTGAAAGACTCGTATGCGAAATCTGAGATACCGATAGTTTGTACCTAAGTACCATGAAGCACGATAAACTTTGTGGGAATCCGGGACGACCACGTTCCAAGGCTAAATATCAAAATCTACCGATAGTGAACTAGTACCGTGAGGGAAAGGTGAAAAGCACCCCGGGAGGGGGATGAAACAGAACTGAAATTGTTGGCTAACAAGCAGACAGAGCTCCAATTTATTGGGGTAATGTTGTGCCTATTGAAGAATGAGCCGGTGAGTTTATGATTGCTGCATTAGTTTAACTAACTACGTTAGGAAGACACAGTGAAAGCGAGCCCTAACTGGGCTACCATAGTAGCAGTCACTAGACCCGAAACCGGGTGAGCTAACCTTGAGCAGGTTGAGTCCCAGAGAGATCTGGGAGGAGGACCGCACTCGTATCCGTAGCAATGGGTTGAGATGACTTGAGGTTAGGGGCAATATGCCAATCGAACCCAGAGATAGCTGGTTCTCCCCGAAATATATTAAGGTATAGCGCTAGATATAGCCTGTGGGGTAGAGCACTTAATTGTTAGTGGGGGAGCAATCTCTCGCAACCAATCAAACTCCGAATACACAGATTTTTAGTCTAGTAGTCAGGCTGGTCGGGCTAAGCTGATCAGTCGAAAGGGAAACAGCCCAGACTCCCATTTAAGGC
>JBEPUU010000063.1:0-7149 GCA_041691355.1 bacterium
AAGAGACAGCTGTAATATTTGTGATAAAACTCTCCAATTACAGAAAATAATCCGGGATTGTTTTCAAAAGGGTTCATTACAGAAATACCTTTCGGCAGTGCCTTATTGAAGTTCAGATTACGGTTAAAATAAATAACCTTATCAGCAAATGCTGTATGAATTTTTGATTTTTTGAAAAGTTCTAATACTTTCCAAGCTTGCATTGTTTGAGAGACATACACTGGTTTGTGTAGTAATTTTTGAAGATCAATTTTGTCGTCATTTAAAAAAGAAGCTAGTAATTCTTCAGTCCTGACAATTCCAATTACCTTATCCAAACTATCCCTACACACTGGAAAATAAGAATACGGATGTTTGACAATCATGTCTCGAAGTTTTTTAAATGACGCATCGATATCAAGCCAAATAATTTCTTTCCTCATTGTCATAATTGAGATGAGTTTTTTGGTATCCAACAGAAATGTTCTTTCTACAACATCTTTTTCTTCTTTGTTAAAAACTCCAACCATCGCCCCTTCTCGGATTAACATTCGTACTTCTTCTTCACTAACTGTTGGTTCGTCAGTTGGTTTTATTTGCAGAAGACGGATGACTACATCACTCGAAATAATTAAAAAGCTAACTAAGGGAGAAGTAATTTTAGAAAGAATAATAATCGGATCGGCAATTAATTTTGCTACTGAGTCAGGACGGGTAAGCGCAATTCTTTTTGGAACTAACTCACCAATAATCAATGACAAATAGGTAATAACGGCGACAACTATAAAAAGAGCAAGTGGAAAACTAAAGGGTGCCAAAAGTGGAAATTTTCCCAATACTTGTGACAAAGTATGAGCCATTGTTTCTCCTCCAAATGCACCAGTAAATATACCTATAAACGTTACTCCTATCTGTACTGTTGAAAGAAATCTATTTGGATTGTTAATAACATCCAATGCATTTTGCGCGTTTTTGTCACCATCGTTTACTAATTTTTGCAATTTAGATTTGCGGGTAGAAACAATAGCAATTTCTGCCATAGCAAATAGGCCATTTAAAATAATAAGCAATAAGACTATAATCAACTCCATATCAATTTATTATAGTATAGTATACACCATAGATCTTATACTGAATGGTAAGGATTGCATAATATGAACGAGTTATTTAGAAAATTTTCGCATACAGTATCAAATGCAGTAGGAACGTCTTGGGCTTTTTTGATAGCTTTGCTTCTGGTTATTGTTTGGGCTGCAACTGGTCCTATCTTCCAGTATTCATCAGCGTGGCAGTTGGTTATCAATACAGGAACGACAATTATCACCTTTCTTATGATCTTTCTTGTCCAAAATTCTCAAAATAGAGATTCTAAATCAATAGAATTAAAATTAGATGAACTCATCCACGCACAAAAACACGCTCATAATACATTGATGGGTATTGAAAATAAATCTGACGAAGAACTGGAAAAAATGCATAATGAAGTTGAAGCAGAAAAAATAGTTAGAGCAAAAAAGAGAAAGAAAAAATAGAGTACCTCCTCAGAAATTATCGTGGGCAATAGATTTGCGACGTATTACTCATCGATACATTAATGCCTCAATAATAATAACACTTTCTACTACAATCCATAGCGAGCTGCTCAAAACTACAGATTTATTTTTATATGCCACACCATATATTATCCATACAATTGCTATTATTAGATAACCTAACCAGGAAATTACAGTTATTCCTTGAGCACTCTTATGCAACCAAATTACATATATTTGAGGGATAGTGAGCAATGGACCGCAGACGGCAGAAAAATAGATTAAATATTTAAGTAACAAATGTGATTTTTTTTTGGTAAAAAGAGAAATATGAGTTTCAGCTGTATAGGATCTAATAATACAAATTGAGTAGCTTAAGTATATAAGAATTCTTATAAATTTTTATCGCCAATATCGAAAAAGTTTAGCCTTGTGTGCACCCGGAGGGATTCGAACCCCCGACCCCTTCGTCCGAAGCGAAGTGCTCTAATCCACTGAGCTACGGGTGCGTTTCTTATTCAGTTCTGGTTGTATTGTAGCAATTACCCAAAAATCTTGCAATTTCCTCTAACTGCCAGTAATAAAATTTCTTACTTTATTCAATGAATTTTTTGATATATCTTTGTAGAGCACCTGTGCTCGTACCAAAGCATCAACTGTGGCAAGAGTTGTTAGTTGTTCCAAAGCTAGATGTAGGTCGCTTAATTCTTGCTTCTGTGCATATTCTCTTAATTTTCCATCAAGTTGTGCTATCTGCATAGAAAGTTCTTCTTCTTGTGTCTCTGTGCTTTCAGTCTTTCTTATTATTCCATGTATTCCTTCATTATATGCTTCCGCTACTCTATCTGAATAGCCAAGAATACTAGGGTTTAATTGCTTACGTAGAGCGGGATCGGTAACTTGCCATGTAACATCTTCTTTCCTACTCTCTATTCCTATACTTGCTTCAGCTTTTAACCTTGAATGTCGATGCTCTTTTGTAACGACTCTTTTAACTATATTACCGGCCAAATAAGTAAGTACGGAATCATATCGTTCCATACCTTCTCCTAGTATTGGACTTTCTTGTGTTTTTACCAGTTCTTGTGCTACGTGAATAAATCCTATCGAATAAAAAGAACCTCTTTCTGAACTAAATCGTGATCCAGGTTCTTTAGAAAACATAAGTGCCCAGGTAGTTCTATCAAGAGTACCTTGAAATTTTGTTAATGTATTCTTTAGAAATTCAGTTGCTTCAACTTGATGCGCTAATTCATTTTTGTTTGCATTACTGAGACGCTCTGTATCATGCATAAATGGCTTTCTAATACCTTCAACCATTGTGGGATTATAGGATATTTTCTATGCCTCGTCAATTATTTTTGCATTTTGTGCTTTACAAAGTTATCTTTTTTTATCTACAATTAAAGTACATCATGGGAACATCAAGAACAAAACAACAAGTAGCCAGAGCTGAAAAGAAAAGACTAGATAAACTCTATTCAAAAAAGCCTCTTATCGAATTTATTGTCGCGACGTTAAGTGTGCCATCGTTAATTTTGGTTTTGATTCTTAACTATAATAGTATAAAGAATCTTAACGATGCTAAGCTCACACCAACTCCTGTTCCAAACGCCGTAACACCCAATAGTAACGTCAAACTTCCTAGCTTCTTTACCAAACCAATCACTCGAGTATCACCAACTCAATCATCTTCAGCAAACCAAACACCATGTAATAAAAGTTTAGGACCTGTTAGTATTACTTCGCCAAATGAGGGTGACACAATTAGTAGCAACCCTGTTGAAGTGGATATTACATATGATAACACCGACTATTGTAGTGCTGTGTGGTCATACAGTATCAATGGAAGTACGTGGTCCAACTATGATGACAATTCAGTAGCCTTGTACAATTTGCCCAACGGACCGATAAAATTTCAGCTCAAAGTAAAAAGCCTTACAAGCTCCGATCAGACAACTTTAATACGTAATTTTACCTATAACGGTCAGTCGGCGGCGGCTCCCACCAATGCGAGCGGTTCTGCTCAATAATAAATTTATTGCAAAACACAGCCAGAAGAGTATACAATACAGCAATGAAATCTCATCTTTACTCTTTGTTGAAGTTCATAATTGGCCTTCCATTAACCCTTCTGTCCCTTTTCTTTATTTTAAAAAGTATCCTTAGCCAAGCGCCCACACTCTCACAAAATGCTCATTCTGTACATATTTTTCTCTTACTCTATGGTGTTTTGAGCTTTGTTATTTTTTATTTTGTGAGAAGTTATCTTTGGTACAGGATACTCAAACTCTATAACTACACCATCCCATTTCGTGAATCATGCTATCTATGGTCTATGTCGGAGATCAAACGCTATATACCTGGAAATGTATGGTCTTTTTTGGGTAGAACTGTTCTATTTCAAAAAAAAGGTGTCCAAAAAAAAGATATTGGAAAAGGATTGATTGTCGAGGCTGAATTATTTGTGTTGGGAAGTGTGGTGGTCTCTCTTCTGGCGTTGCCTTTTTATTTTTTCCAATCATTTGAGAGATGGGCAATAGCATGCGTAGTATTATTTGGAACAATTTTTTACTGTTGCAACAAAAAATTTGCGCATATTGGCTCTAAAAAATTGGAAAAAGTGATTTCATTTTTATTGCCCCCATTTTCTCCAAGTGAAAATATTGTTCTTGTATGGCTAAGTATTGTAGCGCTATTCTTTTTCGGTATGGGAAATTATTTGGTTATCGCATCAGTTGTATATCTTAATCCAACCCTTTTTCTTGAGTTACTAGGTATTTTTGATTTTGCTTTTGTTGTCGGCTATTTATCGGTTGTTACCCCGGCAGGATTTGGTGTACGAGAGGGAATTGTTATTTTCTCTTTGGCAAAAATTACCACTTCAGGTCTGGCTGCATTTGGTGCGCTATTCAGTAGAATTATTCTTATTTGTTCGGAATTAATTTTTATTTTGGCAAGTGTTCTTTGGTATAAAGTGCGAATACAACCTCTTAAGCGTTTGGAGAAAATAGTAACTACATACCCGCAACTAAGTATATTGACTGCCTTGGCTGCTATATATGTATTGTATTTTACGACTGTGTCTTTTCTTCGATATGACAACTATTACACAGGCAGATTTGATTTAGGAAATATGGCACAAACTGTTTGGAATAGTCTGCATGGAAGGATCTTCCTACTTACTGACCCTAATGGTACACATGAAATTTCACGGCTTGCGTTTCATGCAGATTTTATTCTTGTATTGTTAGCGCCAATTTTTGCAATGTGGCAAAATCCGGAGATGCTTCTATTTATCCAGACCCTTGTCGTAGCAGCAGGTGCCTTTTTTCTTTATATAATTTCACGAGATGTGTTGAAAAATCGTAATATAGCGCTCATCTTTGCTTTTGCTTACTTGCTTAATCCAAGCGTACAGCGAGCCAATATTTTTGACTTTCATGCTGTGACGTTAGTAACAACATTCTTTTTTGCAACATACTATTTTTTTCTTAAAAAACGGTATATTTTATTTGTTATTTTTGCCTTTCTTGCAGCCCTTTGCAAAGAACAAATATGGCTAATCATTGCACTTTTTGGATTGCTCGTTTTCTTTCATCATAAAAAGCGATTTATTGGCGCAGTGTTATTTATCTTTAGTATTGGGATGTTTTATTATCTATTATGGTATGCAATCCCTCAAAGTCTTGGTTCACAGCATTTTGCTCTAGCATATCTTTCGGATTATGGTGATAGTCCGACCAAAATTATCAAAGGTATCATATTATCGCCCAGTAAAATTCTTCAGACAATCTTTGAACCTACACGTCTCTTGTATCTTAATAAACTTTTCATGCCGGTTGGGTATTTGATAATTCTCTGCCCTTTTTTCCTTGTTTTTGCTGGACCTGATCTGCTAATCGATCTTTTGAGCAACAACACGCAACTTCATCAAATTTACTATCAATACACTGCAACAATAACTCCGTTTGTTTTTCTCAGTGCTCTATATGGTGTATTGTGGCTTCGCAAAATAAAAACTTCTTGGTTTTCTCTAACACAAACTCACTGGAATTTTTTGATTGGCATCTACCTTCTTGTATTTACTTTCTATAGTGCATATTCCTTTGGGCCGCTTCCAGGATCTCTCGAGCCCAATCTTGACATGTTCACAAGACAATTGCCGAATCGGGCATATATAGATACATTTTTAGCAACAATACCTAAGAATGCTAGTGTTGCTGCATCCAATGACCTAGGTTCGCATCTTTCTTTGCGTGAGAATATTTACACAGTACCATATGGACTAGATAGGTCAGATGTTATCGTACTATTAATTACTGATCAACAAACAAAAGATGCATTTCTCAAAGTAATCAAAAATTCTCAGTATCGTGAAGTTGCGCAAAAAGATAACTTTGTTGCATTTCAGAGACGATAAACGATATGATTAATACATGATTCATGTTTTAAAAGCTGACAGAACACGAGAGCCTTTCAGTGAACAAAAAGTCATGGATTCTATCAAACGAGCCCGCATCCCTCATTCTCTTCGTGGGGAAGTACTGACACATGTGAAGAGCAAGCTCTATGAAGGGATTTCTACGCAAGAAATTTATCATCATATCTTGGAATTCTTAAATACATCACCCAAACCGTACATCAAAACCCGCTACAGTCTCAAAGAGGCAATCATGCAGTTAGGACCCACAGGATATCCCTTTGAAGATTTCATCAGCAGGCTTCTTGAACATGAAGGCTACACAACCAGGGTGCGTCAAATTCTTGCAGGAAAATGCGTCTCTCATGAAATAGATGTAGTTGCACAAAAGGATCAGAGAACAGTGATGATTGAGGCAAAATTCCATAATAGTCCAGGTGTTAGATCTGAAATTCATGTCGCACTATATACACAGGCACGATTTGAGGACATCAAAATACGAAATCATATCGATGAAGCATGGCTTATCACAAATACCAAAACAACAATTGATGCCAATACATATGCTCAATGTTCTGGAATGCGTGTATTGAGTTGGGATTATCCAGAAGGTGCAGGATTACGTGAACTTATTGAGGAGTCACGACTTCATCCTGTCACAATGCTGACGATACTTTCTCAATCACAGAAAATGACACTTCTTGAAAATCATGTTGTTCTGTGTAAAGAAATACAAAAAAATCCACAAGTGTTAGATATGTTGTATCTTTCCCAACAAGATCGTAACAAACTCCTAAACGAGGTTGCAACTGTCTGCTCCGACGAATAAAATCTTTTTTTCTCATACTCTTCTTACAGATAACTCATCCGCTTCTTACGACTCCGCTGTAATATAGATATATATGAAAGGAGGTGACAGATAATATGGAATTTATACTTTGGGTAGTATTCGGAGGAATTGCAGGTTGGATTGCATCAATGATTGTTGGCACAGGTGAAGGCACATTGGGAAATATCATTGTTGGTATTGTCGGTGCTGTCATGGGAGGATTTATTATGAACGCATTTGGACAATCAGGTGTAACTGGCTTTAACTTTTACAGTTTCTTCGTAGCCATTCTTGGTTCGGTTGTTCTTTTATGGATATACCGGGCAGTCGCACACAGAAGAGTCTAAGTCATACCTGTGTCGAAATAGCAAAACTGAGTCATTAAG
>JBEPUU010000064.1:0-7057 GCA_041691355.1 bacterium
CTATAGATAAAACCGACAATTAATAATACAACAACGAGGAGTGGTATGAGCTTTTTCATCTCTATATTTTAAATCATGTTTGGGTAACTAGCAAGAAATGATGTATGAAAAAAAGAATGATATACTTATCTTATGATAAAAGCTGTATTGTTTGATGTTGATGGAGTTCTCCTTGATTCGTTTGATGCGAATTTGAAGTTTTATCAAGATTTATTTGTAAAAATGGGATACAAACCACCAACGGTACATGAATTTAAAGAACTTATACATTATACATTGGAGAAGGTGATCAAGGAATTTACTAAAGCATCTGATCAAGAAGTACAAAGAATGCTAGAGATAGGAAAAAAATCTATAGAAGAACTATATCCATATGAATTATTGAAGACGCCGCCATATGTAGAAGAAACAATAGAAAAATTGAATAAGATATATCAGCTAGGAATTGTTACAAGTCGAGTTAAACACCATATTTATGCTGTTGCGTCGCTTGCCTGTTTGCAAAAATACATGCAGGTAACGGTTGGTTTTGAAGATACGAAAAAACACAAACCAGATCCTCAACCATTACTTTTCGCCTCTAAAAAACTCGGTTTACAGCCTCAGGAAGTACTCTATGTCGGTGATGCGTTGAGTGATATTCTTGCCGGAAAAGCTGCAGGGATGAAAGTGATTCATTTTGGAAAAGAACATTTTGATAATGCCGATGCGAAGACAAATTCGTTTAAAGCTTTACTCGGTATTATCTCAACGATGTAATGCTTATTTCATTTCAGGAAGTGTCGTTGCTGTTTTATGAATTTTGGCAATAAAGAATCCTTCCATCTCATTGTTTGGGAAAATACGCGCACAATTGGCAGCGTGTTTAAAGTTTTTCTTTCTCCAAAAAGGTATGCCCTGTTGTAGAGTTATATTTGGAATCGTAATTTTTTCTACCCGCAACGCATCGGGTGTTTTATTAAGTATCCATTCGATGACTTCTTCATTTTCTTCAGTCGAAAGAGTGCATGATGAATAAACAATAGTTCCACCAATTCTTGTTGCAGACACAGCAGATCTAAGTAAATATTTTTGTAATTTTGACAATTGTTTTATTTTTTTTGTTGACCAGTCTTGATAGGATTTTGGATTGTCAGAACTAATCCTCCCTTCCATAGAGCAGGGGACATCAACGAGGGACTTGTCAAAATATTCAGGTAGTTTTTTCCAAAATGATTCACCGGGGAAGTTAAGCACTTTGGCATTTGTCACTCCCATTTGTTTAATATTTTCTTGGAGTTTGTAGAGGCGCTTATGACTAAGATCATTTGCTGTTAGTTCGCCTGTATTGTTCATCAGGGCTGCAATATGTGTTGTCTTACTTCCAGGAGCTGCTGTAATATCAAGAATTTTCTCATTCGGTTGTGGATCAAGAACGAGCGCAGGTATCATGCTTGAAAGATTTTGAATATAAAGAAGACCATTCTTGTATTCTTCTGTTTCTGTCAGTTCACGAACAGATTTATTCTTTAAAATAAATGCATCTGAATACCAGTATACTTTTTTTAGAATAAAACCTTGTCGAGTTAGTGCATTTTCTAATATATCAGATGAGGTTTTTATAGTATTTGTACGAAAAGAAGAAAAAGGTTTGGTGTCTAATTTTTTCAGGAGTTCTTTCAATTCTTTTGCAGAATAGAGTTCTTTCCATCGTTCAAGTAATTTTGGTGGTAAATTAGTACTAGTATTCATAGTGTTAATTATACATTAATTACTATGCATGGTTTCTTTAAAAATAGCTAACCACTTGCGCAAAATTTGTCATACTAGTATAATAGTATCTATGAAAGAAGCAACATTAGAAGATTTGATAGCAAGTCTTCTACAAGCAAAATCAAAAAAAGAAATGGAAGCATTAGTGCGAGCAATATTAACACCTCAAGAATTAGAGGAACTGCTAAAGCGTTTAGAAATTTTCAAACAATTAAAAAAAGGAATTTCTCAACATAAAATTGCCGATAAAATCGGTGTTGGTGTAGCCACAGTAACTCGTGGATCGCTTGAATTACAACGTGGACAAATTCAAAAAACTTCCTGGTGGCGCAATCTGACTCCTACGAGAGGCTGATTGTTGTGTTTAGTTATATAAACGTTTCAATGAACCTCTCAGAGATGAGAGGTTTTAAGTATATGTTTGAGATCGTTCAGTACGAAAAATTATTTTGTTTTCAGTTTACACGAATCTATTTAAGAATAAAAGAGGAGTTCAAGTTGAAAACAAAAATAATTTTTGTACATCGCTTTTTAGAATATATATAAATTAAAATTATGAATACCTTACCAAAAATAGTAATTGGCCAAAAACCGGTTTATAAAAAAATAGCTGAAGATATTGATTTTCAACAGTTATTTAAAAAAATTGAAAGAGAATATGAAAATTGTTT
The DNA here is from genome assembly GCA_041691355.1 of bacterium. Taxonomy (GTDB): domain Bacteria; phylum Patescibacteriota; class Microgenomatia; order Levybacterales; family UBA12049; genus JACDET01. The sequence continues at coordinate 2,424 of JBEPUU010000064.1, forward strand.
TCTTCTGGAATCTCTTGGTGAAGAGGGAAAATTCGCCCGATATTCATTGCTGGGTTTTGATCCGCAAAAAGTGATTTCAGCACGAGCAAATGCACTTTTTATTAATGATGAGAAGTATGAAGTCGAGAATCCTTATTATGCATTGCGAGAAATAATGCCGGAACAAACAATAGCAAGAGAGTATGCAGGTGGACTGGTTGGATATCTTGGCTATGACTCAGTAAATTATCTTGAACCATCGGTCCAAGTCAAAACTCACAATCAATTTCCTCAATTTATGTTTGGGGTTTATACGGATGGAGTTATCTTGGATAAGCAAACAAATGAACTGTATTATTTTTATTATACAACCGACAGAAGCAATATAGTTGAAAAAATTATGAAGAAGTCGGTGAAAGAAAAACCTTTTAACGTTACATTTCTTCGTGATGGATTGTCAGAAGATGAACATGCAGATATTGTCAGAAAAGTTAAAGAACAGATTTCTGCCGGTAATACATTTCAGTGTGAAGTAGGATTTAAAACAGAATATAAAATAACGGGAGACACTTTTTGTATTTATGAAAAACTTAGCAAAACAAATCCTTCACCTTTTACATACTACATAAAATTTGGAGATAAAAAAATAATCGGTGCAAGTCCTGAACTTCTTTTTTCTCTTCGTGATGGGGAGATGACAACACGTCCTTTAGCAGGAACAATCAAAAGAGGAAAAACTGAAAGAGAAGATCAATTACTTGCAAGGCAATTGTTGCACGATCCAAAAGAACAGGCAGAACATAAAATGCTTGTTGATATGCACAGAAATGATATAGGAAGAGTTGCAAATTTTGGAACTGTTAAGATACACGAACTTATGAATATCAAGAAGTTTAGTCATGTTCAACATATCTCAAGTGAAATTGTCGGACATATCCGATCAGATGAAGATATGTTCTCAGGTCTTGCAAGTAATTTCCCAATGGGAACTGCGAGTGGTACACCAAAAATTGAGACAATGAAAATAATTGATACAAATGAACCGAGTGGGCGAGGGCCGTATGCAGGTGGTGTTGGACATTTTGGTTTCAATAATGATTGTACATTTGCACTGACTCTTCGATCACTTTTTATCTCAGGTACCGATGCATATGCTCAGACAAGTGGGGGAATTGTTGCCGATTCAATCCCTGAAAAAGAATACGAAGAAATTCAAAACAAACTTTTTGCGATGAAAAAAGTATTATTATGAAAGTTTTAATTATCGACAATTATGATTCTTTTACATTTAATCTCTATCAATATTGTGGTGAAATTCTTATGAAAAAATATAAAGAGTTTACGTTGGATGTTAAAAGAAATAATGTGATAACAATTTCTAAAATCGAAGAAAAAAAATATGATAAGATTCTTATTTCTCCCGGACCGGGGGATCCGCGAGATTCACAATATTTTGGAATTTGTTCAGAAGTTATAACACATTTTGGCAAAACAATTCCTATTCTTGGAATTTGTCTTGGAATGCAAGGAATTGCTGCCTGTTTTGGCGGAGATATTGTGAGAGCAAAAAAGCCAATGCATGGCAAAATAAGTAGTGTCTCTCATGACCAGAAGGGAATTTTTTCGTTACTACCTCAAGATCTGGAAGTAATGAGATATCACTCATTACTAGTTGAGAAAGAAAGCTTGCCGGAATGTTTGGAAATAACGGCTACCGCAAAAGATACAAATGAAATTATGGGATTACGACATAAAACATATCCGATTGAAGGAATACAATTTCATCCGGAATCATTTGCAACAGAAGGTGGAAAACGAATGATTGAGAATTTTTTATTTCATACGTATGAATAGCAAACAATTACTTGAAAAATTATTTAACAAAGAAAATTTAACATCTGTGGAAATATCTTTTCTTCTCAACAAATTTATTGCTGGAGAATTAAATGATTCACAAATGGCAGCATTTCTTATTGCACTTCGGATGAAGGGAGAAACTACAGAAGAAATTGTCGGTTTGATACAAGTTATGAGAGAGCATATGATTGCTTTTCCACAGATTGCTAATGCTGTTGACACATGTGGAACAGGTGGAGATGGGGTAGGAACATTTAATATTTCAACAACAGTTGCTTTTGTTGTCGCAGGTGCTGGAGTACCAGTTATCAAACACGGTAACAGGGCAGCAAGTAGTAGTTGCGGTAGTGCTGATGTACTGTCAGAATTAGGAGTTAATATAATACTTCAGCCCAATCAAGCAGAAAAAGTTTTTGAAAAAATTGGAATGATATTTCTCTTTGCACCCATGTATCATCCTGCAACCAAACGCATTGTTCCTATAAGAAAAGCACTTGGTACAAGAACAGTCTTTAATTATTTGGGGCCCTTTCTTAATCCTGCTGGGGTAAAAAGACAAATTATTGGTGTACCAAATCCTGAAATTGCTAAAACATTGGCAAAGGTTGCCTTGCAACTGGGATATGATCATCTCTTTTTGGTAACAAGTGATAGTGGTATGGATGAGATAGCTATACATGGCAAAACTAATGTATTTGAAATAAAAGGAGAAAGTATTTCAACAGAAGTAATTGATCCGCAAATGTTGGGTTTTGTTGACTCGTCGTTGGAAGATATTCAAGGCGGAGATATTATGGGAAATGCAAAGATACTTACAGATATTCTTAAAGGGAAGAAAGGCGCGAAACGAGATATTGTTGTTCTTAATGGCGCGTATACATTACTCGCTGCAGGAAATGTTTCAACTGTTGCTCAAGGAATAGAACTCGCAAAAGAATCAATAGATAGTGGGGCTGCAAAAAAGGTTTTGGAAAACTTAATAAAGGAGTCACAAAAATATGCATAACAAACTTGTATCGATTGTCGAAAAGAAAAAGCAAGATCTTGAAGAACAAAAAAAAGTTTTGTCATTAGAAGCCATAAAAAAACTTTCAGGAGCAAAGGAAAAAACAAAAGAATATAAGTTTAAAAATATATTTCTATCAATGAACTGTAGCATTAGTTTGATTGCTGAAATTAAATTTGCTTCCCCGACAAATTCCAATTTGGGATCGCAAGAAGAATTATTAGATAGAGCAAAACGTTATGAAGAAGCCGGGGCGAATGCGATTTCTCTTATCACCGAAAGACATTATTTTAAAGGAGAAGGAAGATTTATTTCCCAGGTAAAGGGAGAAGTTTCTATCCCTGTTTTACAGAAAGACTTTGTGATTGATCCATATCAGATTTATGAAGCAAAAGTATTTGGATCCGATTCACTACTCTTGATCGCTCGATTAGTGGATGCAAAAACACTTAGCCGATTTGTCGAACTTTGCTTTGCAGAGGGGATTGAGCCGGTTGTAGAGATTAACAGTGAAGAAGATTTAGAAAAAGCCATTTCGACTGAGTCAAATATTATTGCTGTTAATGCAAGAGATTTAGATACGTTTACAATTGATATTTCTAACGCGTACATGCTGATTAAGAAAATTCCAGATCGCTTTATCAAACTCGGTTTCTCGGGAGTTTCTTCTTATTCAGAAGTATCACAATATAAAAATGCCGGCGTACAGGGAGTGCTGATTGGAACAAGTTTGATGCAAACAAACAATATAGAGGGGTTTATAAAAAATTTGAAATTATGAAAGTACAAGTAAAAATTTGTGGAATGCAAAAGATTGAAGATGCACAATTTGCAATTGCAGCAGGTGCAGACTTTTTGGGTTTTATTTTTGTTAAAGATTCAAAACGTGCAATAGAGGTTGATGTTGCAAAAGAAATCATTAAAAAAGTGAGAGGAAAGATTTCATTAGTTGGTGTCTTTAAAAATAATCCGTTGGAAGAAGTAAATTCTTTATGCAACGAATTGGGTTTTGATTTGGTCCAATTACATGGAGTTGAAGATCAAGAATTTTGTCAAAAGGTCATATGCCCAGTTATTAAATCATTTGGATTATCGACAGATTTTTCCGTAGATGAAACAATAAAGAAAATGAAAAAATATACAGTAAAATATTATCTTATTGATCGATTACAACCAGGAGAAGGCGAGGCATTGATACATGCAAATGCAGCTGAGATATCAAAGTCATTCCCGCTTTTTTTTGCCGGAGGACTAACTCCTAAAAACGTAGGAGAAGTTGTAGAAATTATCAAACCTTTTGCAGTTGATGTTATAACTGGTGTTAAAACGAATGGTGAATTTGATTTTGGAAAAATGAAAAAATTTGTTATAAATGCAAAAGGAGTAACGTTATGAAAAGTCATTTTGGGAAATATGGTGGAAGATATGTGCCTGAAATGCTCATGCCAGCACTGGAAGAATTAGAAAATGCATATGAAATTGCAAAAGAAGACGAAGCGTTTCATGCAGATTTTGAAAACCTCTTAAAGAATTTTTCCGGAAGACCGACTCCACTTGTCTTTGCAGAAAATCTCACAAGAGAACTGGGTGGCGCAAAAATTTACTTAAAAAATGAAGGGCTTAATCACACTGGAGCACACAAGATTACACATTGTATCGGTCAAGGGTTGATTGCCAAGCGATTGGGAAAGAAGCGTTTGATTGCCGAGACAGGTGCAGGACAGCACGGTGTTGCAACTGCAACGGTTGCTGCAAAGTTGGGATTCTCATGCACAGTCTATATGGGAGCAGT
>JBEPUU010000065.1:0-7024 GCA_041691355.1 bacterium
ATTGTCGTTGGTACCCATTGTTGATTATGATAGCAGTTGCAGTCAAAGAGTTCGACTAGCGTAACGTTTCTCGTAGCGTTTTTTGTAACATCAAGACATTTATTGGTACCAAATCTAATCGTATTATCACTGTATTGAGAGAAGATCTGTCCTTTATCATTGGAGTTGCAACCCCAAATGTCAATTTGGTTATTGTTGGCAGTGCTTTGTTTGAAATCATCAGCACAGATGTTACCGACATCAGATTTTAATAATCCCGTTGTTACTACAGTCGCAGGACTGGGTGAAGCGGATGATGGTGATGGCGTAAAGAATGTAGTAGGTGCTAATGTGACTCCTGATGGGACATTTATAGTAGGTGTCGGTGTGGGAGTCGGTGTGGTATTAAAAATAGTTGGTGTAGGTGCTTCACTTGGTGAGGAAGATGGTGTTGGACTTACTCCAGATGTAGGTGATGTTGCAGGATTGCTCGGCGCAGTAGATGGTCCACTTGTTGGTTGTGGGCAAGCTGTGCCGTTGCATGGATTAATGCCGAGGTGTTGTGCGATTAGTTGTAATAATTGTAATATCATTTGCAAAAGTTGCTGGAGCCATGCAGGGATACCACCTGAAGTTGGTGCAGGTGTGACACTAGGAGATTGTTCCTGTGTCGGTGAAACTGCGCCATTACTTGGTGATGACGATGGTGTCGATGAAGGCCCAGCTGATGGTGAAACAGCCACTGTTGGCGATGGTGCACTTGTTGGTGTTGGTTCAGTAGTCGGTGACACAGCAGCCGATGGTGAAACTCCTGCCGATGGTGTTTGACTTACTCCTGACGATGGTGCCGATGAAGGTCCAGATGATGGAGCTACACTAGGACCTGTTGTTGGACAAGGTGTGCCTGTCCCACCACTGCCTGGTAATTGTGCACCAAGCTGTTGGAGAAGAAGCATTATTATTTGTAACAGCATTTGGATTAGTTGTTGCAAGAATCCATGTTTTCCTGAAGCATGTATCTTGGTTGTAGATTGTCCATGGTTGGAGGAGCCGGTGTTCTGTGCGGAGACAGATTGATTCGATGTTGAACAAGGTGTAGTTGTGGGATTAGTAGTCTGTGATGGAGATGGATTGTTCTGATCCCCAGTCGGTTCATTCTGGTGCTCTGTTGGCTTAGTTGATACAACTGTAGTCGGTGAAATCGGTGGTGCTTGAGTTGGAGCAATAGTCGCACATGGAGGTTGAGGGTTATCTCCTACACAGAAGAAAACGGTTGGACTTGCTGGTCCCGAAGAGATAGATTGAGCGTTTACAACAGCAACATTACATGCAAGTAGAGGTAAGACAATAAATAGTATGGGCAGGAATTTTTTCACAGCAACGTGTACTCTTATATTTAGCTTAAACGATTTTCACGAGGCTTGTCAAGCGGTATAACTTACAGACCTGAGGTTTCGATGAGGATTCCAGGACTCATTGTTGACTTAAGGGTTATGGACTTAATGTTTTTTGTTTTGATCGCTTTAACAGCAGTTGTAATATTGTCAGAAAGTTTTTGGTCTCCAAAAGAGAGTTTGCCGACTGCAAGATGAAGAATAGGAAATTTTGCTTCGGTTTTGAAATTAAATTGTCCGCCTGCAAATTTTTTTGCAATTTCATCAGGTTTTTGAGTAACAGTACCATTCTTAGGGTTTGGCATCAAACCTCGAGGTCCAAGCACACGAGCAACTTTTGCCAATTTTGGCATAGTGTCAGGCGTTGCGATCAAAACATCAAACTCAATTTTGCCTGATTCTATTTTTTTGATAAGCTCCTCAACACTTTTAGGATCAACAGACACATTTGCGATAACAACACGGGTTATTTTTCCTGTGCCGTGGGGGAGAGTGAGACTTCCTGAAATACCTTTTTCTATAGTATTGATATGAAGTTCGACTGTCTCATCGAATTTTGCTCTTTTGAGTTTTTCTAATAATGGTAGTGCGTCTGAAAGTTTATACTTTTTATTTTTATCAATAAGTGATGCTATTTTTTGATAACTTGCAGATTTTGTTTTTTTGGAAGCTGCTTTTTTATATTCTTTTTTATTTTTCTTAACTTCACTTTCTCCTTTTTCAACGTGAGATTCTTCACTTTGTGCTTTTTCAGCTATTACTTCTTCAGATTGAGTTTTGGTATCTGCTGTTGCTCCATCAGCAGCAGTTTTTCGTGCTTCCGCAGCTTCTTTTGCCTTTTTTGCTTCAGCACGAGCCTGAGCTTTCTTCAAGTCCTTTTTTTCAACTTCTTCATCTCCAATTGTTTTTACACGTATTTTTCCCATAGTAGTATTGTTATTCTACAGCGATTCCCATTGAGCGTGCTGTTCCTGCGACAACTCGTGCTCCCATTTCGATATCGTCAGTATTCAAATCTTCCAATTTGTCCTCAGCAATTTTTCTTGCTTGATCCATTGTCAGTGTTGCTATTTTATCACGTCCTGGTTTTTGGCTACCTTTGTCTTTACCTAGCGCTTTTTTGATCATTTCTGCGACAGGTGGCTTCTTAGTGATGAAAGAAAATGTTCGATCTTCGTAGACTGAGATAACAACAGGGATAATATTGCCTTTGAGATCGGCTGTTTTGTCGTTATACGCCTTAACGAACTCCATGATGTTAAGACCATGAGGTCCAAGAGCTGTACCGACAGGTGGTGCTGGTGTTGCAGCTCCTGCTGGAAGTGCGATTTTAATTAATATTTTAATTTTCTTTGCCATATAGTTTAAACCTAAATTTTCTTTACTTGTAAAAAGTCTAGTTCAACAGGTGTTTCTCTTCCAAAAATTGAAACTAGTACTTTTACTTTGCCTCGTGCCTCATCAATTGATTCAATTGTTCCCAAGAATTCGGTAAATGGACCATCGGTGATTTTGACTGCTTCACCAACTGAGAATTGCACTTTGTACATTGGTTCTTCCAATTTCATGAATTTCTGAATCGCTTCGACTTCTTTTTCAGAAATTGGTGTTGGCTTATTTGCCGCACCAATAAAAGAGGTAACTCCAGGTGTACTTCGAACCATTACCCACGTCTCATCCTCAAGAATCATTTTAACAAGTACGTATCCTGGGAAAATCTTTTCTTTAACAGTTTCTTTTTTACCCTGTGAAACTTTAATCGTGTTTCGTGTAGGAACGATTATATCAAATACTCGGTCTGTGAATTTCATTGATTCGACACGCTGTTTGAGTGATCGTTCAACTTTGTTCTCATGACCTGCATAGGTATGAATGATGTACCATTTGCCTTTTTCAGATGCAGCCTTTATCTTATCAATCTCTTGTTGGTCTGCTTCTGATACTGGTTCTTCTTCTACTTTTACTTCTTCTGATTGTGTTGCTGTATCCATATTATTTAATAATCAATTGTACTGCTTGTGTAAAAACCCAATCAAGTCCACCGATATAAAGTCCCATGATAACACTTAGAATGATTACAATACCTGTCAATCTAAAAATTTCTTTTCTCGTTGGCCAGATAACTTGTCTTAATTCATCATACGCTTGCCGAACAAAAATTACCGGTGTGATCATTAGTTAAACACAAAACTCCCATATACATGGTGTCAAGTGAAAGTATTTTATCAAATCCCGGGAGGCATGTAAAGCAGCGATTGTGATAAGAGGATATTTCATAACACTTGACTACTATGAGGGGTGCTTTATAATGCATCATTGATGAGATCTGTGGCATAGATTTTATCTTATACATAATTATGAGGGCAGAAAAAGCTATACCTAAACAATTGACGAATGCTGAGATTATGGCCCAAAACGCTACAACAGTGGGTGATTTAATGCCATTGGCAAAAATGCCATGGGAAAAAAGAAGCGTAAGTCCCAAACCATTATTGAAAGGTGTAAGAGAAGGTAGGGTAGAGGGAGTATTTGTTTGTACAATTCCTGTAATAGATGAAAAACTATTAGTTTTTAAAGGTCCAGATGCCGAAGTCGCTTCATTATTTGGTGATCTATCCCTGGGAGGAACTGTCTCTAAGAGTACGATAAGAGCGTTTTTAGGTACGTCCAATAAGGAGGAGGTAGATATACATGTAGGCAATATTACAGAGGCATTACAAGTAACTGGTGCGGCTACTATCCGTGAAACTGATGATAAAACAGGATACAGTATTCAGTTTTTTAGAGCGTCTGAGGTGGGTGTACTTAAATCAGATTTGACACGGTGTTTAGAAAAAGATGCGTTCGGTGGTACTGAGAGCGATGTAAGTCCAGTAGTAATAGTTAGTCCCTATCAATTACTAGGAGATGCAATACATCTTATACATGCAACAGCAGATGATTATAGACGTGCGCGCAAGACAGCAGACGACATAACAGAGTTAAATGCTCATGTACCAAAACTTCCGAAAGAAAGAGGACATGGACAAGGCAGATGGACTCGTGGACCGGGTAACTGGAATCGTAAAAATAAAAGTCGTATTCTTAGTTTTGATTACGGGAACCGACATCTTATTTGACCGTTACATTTTTTTAGACAACGAGGCATGTAAAGCGGTGATTGTAGAGGTGAGGAAAATTAGTTGAATGCTATAAGGCTTAATGTATAATACATCGTTATGAGCGCAGAGAATGCCCAAACAATAAATGATTTAGTGCCAGTGGGGAGGCCATGTTTGGATCCTCAACCTGTTTTGAGAGATGTAAGAGAAGGTAGGGTAGTTGCTCTTAATACTCTTAGCGCTCATGAATTATTCATTTGTACAATTCCTTTGCCAAATGAAGAGACATTATTTCTTAAAGGTAAACATGCTCAAATTGCTTCTTTATTCGGTGATATTGAAGATGGAGGAGTTGTTTCAAGGGCTACAATAGGAGCTTTTTTAAATACATCATCTAATTCGGCTATAGATACTGGTGTCAGGCGTGTTGGACAGCTATTGCACTTGGTCGGGGCTGATATACAACTAGTTGATGATGAAACAGGTTTTCGTATCCAATCTTTAAAACCTTCGGATGTAAGTGATATACCAAGACTACAAAAATACGCTGCAGAGAGTGTATTTATAGATGTCAGGACTGCTTTTTATAATCCTAAGCCTGTAATAATATTTGGTCTTAGTTTTGAGGAAAATTATGCACGGAAAAGTAGGGAAATTGATAGAAGATTGACAAATGCTACCCGAGATTACATACAAGGACTTGAAGGTACACCGAAATTATCGAATGAAAGTGGACATAGAAAAAGTGAATGGGCTCAAGAAAGAGGCAGGGGCCTTCGTGGGTCAGGCACATGGAGGCGGTCACCAGGAGAAGGCAGACGGACGCGAGGAAATGAAAGATGGTGGAGAAGGCCAGGAAAGAAAGGATGGGTTAAAAAATAGCTTTATTTCACTGTGACACTTTTGGCCAAATTTCTTGGCTTGTCTGGGTCTTCAATTTCTCTAGCCAAAGCAAGATAATATCCAAGAAGATGAGACACAGTTACTTGCGGCAATAAGGTCGCTTCGGCAATATCTGCAGTCTCTAGAAAATCATCAAATACTTCATTGTTCTTTGGGCCAATACCTATGATATAGCCTCCGCGAGCTTTTATTTCCTGCGCGTTTGAGACGATTTCTTCATACGTTTCGTCATTGGGCGCAAATACAATACATGGTGTTCCTTTTTCGATGAGCGCGATTACTCCGTGTTTTAATTCTCCTCCGGGGAAAGCTTCTGAATGGATATACGTTGCTTCTTTAATCTTAAGCGTTGCTTCCAGTGCTGTAGCGTACGATAACCCTCTGCCAATAATATAGATATGCTCACTTTTGTACAATTTTTCGGCGACGTCTTTGATTTTTTTGATATATTCTTCTTTAAGCATTTCTGATACATTTGTAGCGGCCTTCATAAGAAGTTGTTGGCCTTCTTTTGTCCGATCAGCTAGAGCAAAAGCGATTAGGAAAATAACTGCTATCATGGCACTAAAACTTTTTGTTGCAACAACTGCTTTCTCAGGACCTGCTTCAAGTAAAAAGTTGAAGTCAGACAGTCTATATAGTGTAGAACCAAGTACGTTCACAATCGACGCTATTTGAGCGCCTTTTTCTTTCTTTGCTTTGGTAGTAGGTTCAATAACATCAATTGATTCGCCAGACTGTGAGATAGGGATGACAAGGGTCTTAGGTACGATAAAGTCCTCAATATACTTAAATTCCGATCCCACAGCAAAGTTGACATGTTTTTTTGCAATTTTTGAGAATAAATACGTAGCAGCAATGGCGGCATATGAAGCTGAGCCACAAGCTATTAGAAAAGTTCCAAAAGCGTTTTCAATAAGTCCCGCGAATTTTTCCGCATTTGGTATGCCGTTGAGCGCAATATTTTTGATAACTGTGGGTTCTTCGTGAATTTCCTTAATAAAGAAATGTGGATAGTCTCCCTTTACACTTTTTTCAAAATTCCAGGTAAGACGAGTTATCTCGGGTTTGATTTCTTTTCCTTCTGGCAAGCTAAGAAGTTTGATTTGCTCACCAAGAATGACCATTTGATGATCGTTCAGAAATATAACATCTTTCGTGTAGTCCGCGATGCCGGATGCATCCGATGAGATAAAATATTCATCGTTGCCCACGCCTACGACAAGGGGAGATCCTGTTTTGGCTGCGATGATTTCTTTGGATGGAGAATAGGCGACTACGATAGCATTCATACCCTGTAGTTGGTTAAATGCATCACGAACGGCAGTTGCAAAGCCTTTTTTATCTTGTTCCATCAGCTCTTCTATCAAATGGGGGATGACTTCCGTATCAGTCTCGGAGTGAAATGTATGGCCTTTTTTGATAAGCCCGTCTCTAAGTTCAACGAAGTTTTCGATAATACCATTATGAACAACTGAAATATGTCTATAGCAATCAAGATGAGGATGAGCATTCTCAACCGTTACGCCACCATGAGTTGCCCAACGGGTGTGACCAATTCCAAGTTGTGAGTGCAAAAGATCGGCTGGTAACAAGGAACTTCCGATTTTACCGGTCTTTTTTTCAACTGTGAATTCGGAGTTTGCT